>NZ_LR594664.1:300000-425299 GCF_901827175.1 Variovorax sp. RA8
CACCGCGTCTTCGTCAAAGGCGCTCCGGAAGCGGTGCTAAGGCTGTGCGGCGGACCAGCCCAGGCGGCCGCGCGCGCCGCTGCCGACGCGATGGCGGCGGGCGCCTTGCGAGTGCTCGCCTTCGCCGAGGTCGACGGCGAATCGCTCGACCCTTCGACCGGCATCGACGCGCTCGCCGGCCGCGCGCGGCTACTCGGCCTGGTCGGCCAGATCGACCCGCCGCGCGAGGAGGCGAAGACGGCGGTGGCGCATTGTCGCGCCGCTGGAATCCGGCCGATCATGGTCACCGGCGACCACAAGCTCACCGGGCTGGCGATCGCGCGCGAACTCGGCATCGCCGGGCGCGACGACGACCGCAGTGCCATCGACGGCGCGGAACTCGAACGCATGGGCGAGACCGAGCTGAGCGCCGGGCTCGACGAGATCGCGGTGTTCGCGCGCGTGCAGCCGGCACAGAAGCTGCGCATCGTCGAGGCGCTGCAAGCGCGCGGCGAAACGGTGGCGATGACAGGCGACGGCATCAACGATGCGCCCGCACTGGCACGCGCCGATGTCGGCGTGGCAATGGGCATAGCGGGCACCGAGGTAGCGAAGAACGCGGCCAAGATCGTGATCACCGACGACAACTTCGCAACCATCGTCAACGCCGTCGAGCAAGGCCGCGTGGTGTACAGCAATCTGAAGAAGGTGATCCTGTTCTTGTTCGCGACCTCGGTCGACGAGGTGGCAGTGTTGCTGCTGGCGCTGCTCGGCGGCTATCCACTGCCGCTCGCGGCCGTGCAGATTCTGTGGATCAACATCGTCACCGAGGGCGTGCTGACAGTGAACCTGGTGATGGAGCCACCCGATGGCGATGAGATGCAGCGCGCGCCGGTGCCGCGCGACGATCACCTGCTCGACCGCGAAATGCTGGTCCGCGTGGCGGTAATGGCAGGCGCCGCCGCGGCAGTCGGATTCGGCTGGTTCGCGTGGCGCCTCACGAACGGCGCCGCAGTTGACGTCGCACGCACTGAAACGTTCACGCTGGTGGTGCTGTGCCAGTGGTTCAACGTGCTCAACTGCCGCTCGGCCACGCGTTCTGCACTGGGCGTCCTACCCAATCCGTGGCTGATCGGCGGACTGCTGCTCGGCGTCGTGTTGCAGGCAGCGGTGCTGTACATACCGTTCCTCAACTCGATGTTTCACACGCAGCCGATCGCGTGGGCGCAGCTGCTGCCGATCATTGCAGTGGCGAGCGTCGTTCTGTGGGTCGAAGAAGCGCGCAAGGCGTGGGTACGATGGATCACGCCACGGCGGTCTGTACGGCCGCGCATGATCGGGTGATTCACGTGGCTTCAGAGAAGAGGCATCCTCATGCCGAGAGCACCGCCTGCAGCAAACGGATGATCCAGATTTGGTTCCCCCAGCCCCTGCGCCTCCTTCGACGACAAGCGTCCGCCGCACAAATCCGTGCTGCCGCCCTCCCCCGCAAAGAACCGGGCTGCGCTCCGGCCTCGGCAGCCACGCGGTGGTCAACGGCCAGAGACCACTGCCACACTCTCCGCAGCGGGCAGAGCGAGTGTCCTGGGTGGACACAGACAGATTCGATCGTCAGCACATGTCGCAGGCCTCCTCAGAATCCGAATGCAAAGGGAGCCTCGCGCATTCCCATACCGCAAGAAGCGACGCAAACCTGGAATGCCCGCTCGCCAAAGGGACACGGACTACCGCACCGACAGCGCGACCAAGGAAGCTCAGCCCAAGCGGCGTCAGAATCGACACGCGGCGCGAAGCAGGATCCGCGTCCCTTGGGCAAACCAGCGTGAACTCGAGCTGATCGCTACAACCCAGCATCTGGATCTTCACGGTTGAGTTGATGCTGGCGATGTCCTCTCGCCTGCAGCCCGCCTGGCGAAGCGTCGCTTGCGTCAGTACCTTGAGGACGTGCTCTCCCAGGTTGAGTTCGACGTCGGCCAGGCGCAGCAAGCGTTCAGCGGTCCGGCTCAGCAGCCTCGACTCTTCCACGGTGAGATAGCGTGCGCCGTTCACAGTGCGTTCCCCTTGGTCGACAGGAAGGCTCCTTGAGCAGCACCATGCTCAACTTTGGTCCTCTTCGCGGCGACGCGGGTTGACGAACGATGGTCATGAGGCACGACCAACACATCGCTGGTCGCCCATGGCAAGAGGCGTTGCGCCACGCTTCCACAGAAGAAATCAGCGACCGCCGATCGGCGGCGTTTGCCAACCACGATCAGATCGGCACCCCCATACTCCTGTTGAACAGCAGCTTGGCGCGCAGGGTCGCCACGTCCAACGGCCGACATGACCCTATTCCTTCGAGCATCAGACGAGTCCGTGAGCCACAACATTCGTTCGTGCGCCTGGAACCGGGTTCTATCTCGGTACGCTTTGATAGCGTGTTCAGTCGCTTCAGCGGAGCGTAGCTTGGCCTCGTCGCGTGTGCTGATTGCGTGAAACAGTTCAACTTCGGCATCCGAATCCAAGCCGAACGCAAGATTGGCTAGCGCCTTGGATGTGTCAGTGAAGTCGACTGCGACGAGAATTCGCCCGTACCTCTTCTTCGCCTCAAGCTTGGTCACGAGGACAGGACAGCGGCATAGGCGCGTGAGCCGCTCGGTCCTCACACCGCGAAAAAATGCCGAGAGCAAAGGCTCCCGCCTGTGGCTGATGACGAGCAGATCATCGAAACGGGCCTCCTCGGCGAGCTGTTCAATGGCCTCTGCGGTGCGGCTCACGGCCTGAACCGTGACACCGGAGCGCTGTGACGTCTGTTCGGCCATTTGCCTCAGGCGAGCAGCAGCATCGACTTGGCTGTGATCCGGCGCTGCGGCATACATCAGGCGCAGCACCGCATCATGTTCTACCGCCAGAATGGCGGCGCGGTCTATCGCATGATTGCCCGCCGGCGACAGATCGCTCACAGCGAGGATTGAATTGATATTCATTGTTCACTCCTTGATCCTGAAGTGGGGGACCCGCCACCTCATCGGGCGATGAAACGTGGGCGCGACAACGAGCGCGCGGGTTGAGCGGCTAGATCGAGTAGTCGCCGCTGGCTTCAGGTTGAAATAGAACGGCAGACACCTCGGCTGCGCACTCCTCTCCGCTCGGCGCCCGCCACTTGGCCACAGCCCCAGCTCGCAAGCCGAGCAAGCTCATGCCGACTGGCGAGAGAACCGAGATAAAACCTGCTGCAGGTTCCGCATCGCCTGGATAGCAAACCGTGAGCTTCTGACGCCGCCGCGTGTGCACGTCGACAAGCTCTACTTGGGGTCTCCTCGTTTTCAGTGCAATAAGTGACGGTACGAAAAGCTAGCACTGGCGCGGAGGTGGTGTTGGTAGATCGTTGATTTCATTGACTTTCCTGTTCACTTTCAAATCTGCGATTCGTGGCGTCAAACCGTGGTCGGTTTCATCCATTGGTGCCAGTTATCGATGCATTTGGCCGCGAAGGCAGGATTTGGTCAGCATAGCGGTCAACCGGGAAGCGAAACACACCCCGCAAGTTGATGCTCTCCAGCCTGGTGGGCGCAATCTTCCCGATCAGTTCCGGTGGAATGACCTGGCGGCGGTTCGACCAGCGATCCAGGACCGCCTGCATCTGTGAGGTATTCCACGCCATCACGATGTTGGCCATCAGGCTCAACGCATCGGCCACAGCCTGCATTTCATCGACACGTTTGGCCTGCGCCGGGCTGATCCGGCCGGTATAAATGGCGCGCTTGAGGGCGTTAACAGCCTCGCCCCGATTGAGCACCCGGCGCAACTCGTTCCTGAAAGCGTCCTTGACAAAGTAGTCAGCCAAAAACGCCGTACGCAGCAACCGCCCCAATTGCACGCCAGCCTCATAGATTGGATCGCCCTGGGCGGCAGAACCGAACCGCGCAAGAGCTGCCACCGCACTGGCATGTCCGCTCATGACCGAGGCTGCCAGGTGCACCAGACTATCCCAATGCTTTTCGATCAAAGCGACGTCGACATTGGCTTCGCACACCGCAGCGATTTCTGCGGGCACTTTGGTGCCGCGTGGCACAAAGAGGTGGCGCTGTTTGAGTTCCTTCAACCGCGGGCAAAGATCAAAACCAAGCAAACGGGCATGTGACATGGCAAAGTCGGTGTAGCCATGGGTATCCACAGCAAGCTGGCTGGTCTCCAGCTTTTCTTGGCGGATGACACCTTCAATGGCCACGCCCGCCTGGCGCTCATTGAGCACAAAGGGCTGCGCATGGAAGATGCCCCACCGGTCTTTTACATGGGAGTAGATTCCAATGGAAGGTGTGTTGCGCCGAGGATCAAGCCGGGCTTGCCACACCCGTTTGGTGGTCTCCATGGTCATCATGTCAGAAGATGCCAAATCGGACCGCCCCCAGGTGGCGGCAATCGGGTGTCGCTGCATGAATTCCAGCACAGCCTGGCAGGCCTGGCTCAGACGCCGTTCGTCCCGCGCCCAGCGCATGGCCTGGCGAATGCTGGTGGCAGACAATTGCGGAATCATGCGCGCGCATTCGACCGCAGTCAGACTGGTGCCGTGGGCCATGATGCCGGCATAGACCATCAGCAGCTCGTCGGTAGAGCGCGGCTCACGTCCGAGCATGATCCAGCTAAAGCGCACCTGGGCGTCAACGGCCAGAATCACTTCCGGCAATTGAACCTCACCGATGCGGTGATCCAAAGCCGCGCGCAGCTTGGTCACTTCTGGGTCTTCGTCCTCTGCGGGCAATGGCGACAAATGGAGTTCATCATCCACGCGCAGTACGCCACTGCGGGCTGCAGCGGCCACCGCATCGACACCGGCAGTTACTCTGGCCAGCAAAGGCTTCAAGAAAGTGGCAGCCTTGCTGGGTAACGATAGACGGGCATAGTGTTTCTTGGACTCTGCCTGCCAACGCTCGTCCGTGAAGAACAAGCGCGCACGACCCCGAAAGCTCAGGCTGTGCTCAATCCAGACCGAGCCATTGCGCACCGCGCGGCGCAGGGCAAACAGGGTGGCCACCTCCAACGCCTGAAACGCCCGTTCCCGGTCTGGGCTGGAGATCGAAACCTGCCAGATCATTCCCAGACTTGGTGCCACCACTTCAACTGGCAGCTTTCTGGATCCTTTGAGATATAAAGCTTGCAGCTTGGCAAGGTACTCGATGGCAGGATGCTCGCCGGTGGCCTGCCAGGGCAGCTTTGCAATGGCGACGAGCAACGACCGCACGGGGCGAATTCCATCAATCAATCCCTCGCGGACCAGGGAGGCCCTGCTCGGTGGTTTGCGTTTCTGGGTTTCGGTGATCAAGGCTTCAAGACGGGCACGCAACTCAGCATCTGGCACCGCACCTTGCGCGCTCAAGGCAACAAGTTCGCCGAGCAGCGTTTTGTACATTGCGGCCCAATTGACGGTAGCGGGGACATCGGCGGCAGCCTGACGCCACAGATCGGCGATCCGGCGCTGCACCATAAGGATCAACTGGTCTGTGGTGGTGAACAGGCAATACCGAAGAAAGCATGCGACCTCCACGGTGCGCGCTGGCTCTTTGATCTTGGCTCCGGCTGAGGGCGGCCTGGAGACAAGTCGGCGCGCGTAGCGGCGCAAGATGAGATCGGGGATGTCTGCCAGGTGCTTATGAACGTCCAGCGTGTAAAGCAGGTCGATGCGCTCCAGTACCTCGCTGATTTGGCGGGTTGAGTGTTTCGCCGGTGCAGCCCATAGCCAACTCTGCTGGGTTTGTCCATCTGGGCGCAGCTCTGAAACTGAGGCTCGCCAGCGATCAAGTGTTGCTGGATCAACGCTGGCGGCGATGGCGGTGCCTGTTTCAACTTCAAGCTGGGCAAGTGCCGCCGCAATCAGTGTCCGAATTGCCCGCTCGTGCACGATCACCAGCTTGTTCTTGTACAGCCATTGACGCGCCCGCACGAGTAGCTGATCGCGGTCGGCGCAGCGCGCCACTTCGTCGCGCAGTTCACGTACCAGTGAGCGGCGCTGGTGCTCGCTCATCCACTGGAATCCAAGGACCGTGCAGGCTACTTGTTGGTGATCGAATAGCGTGCGCCCGCGTTCATACATGGCTCTCAGCGAGGCGACTTCTGGTGCTGCAATGCCAAGCTCGTTGCCAAGGTGGCGCCACAAGGCTACTGGAATTACCCGAAAGGCACCGAGCAAACGCCCACTCATGCGCAGGAAACCAATATGGAGCGCCAGACCAAGCTTGTGGGAATCACCTCGGCGTGCATTGATTGCGTCGCGCTCGGCACCATCGAAGGTGAAAAATGCCTTCATCTCGAAGTCGCTGATATCGCGGGGGAGCCCACGCATCCCCAAAAACGTTGTGTGCCAACCCTGCATCGTGAACCTCAAAAGTGGGAGGCCACCATACCCGTTTACAAAGCGAACAGGAAAGTCAATGAAATCAACGGTCTACCCAGACCACCCCCGCGCCAGTGCTAGCTTTGCGTACCGTCACTTATTGCACTGAAAACGAGGAGACCCCCTTATCCATTGACACTTGAGGGGCGGCCTCTTCGCGCTTTTCCTTGGCGTGACAACGGTTTACGCGCGTTTTTCGGTCATGCTAACCAGGTTTTTAACCGTCTTTATAACCTTTTTATATAACCAGGTAGTTTTAACCAGAGGCTGGCGAAAAAAACGGCAACACGGCCCAAGCTACCGCGCAGCATGACCGGCCGCCGAAGGGGGGAAACCCCCCTTCTCGATCCCACCCGGCCGCAAGCGGCCTCCCATCCCCCCAGGGGCTACGCCCCTCGGCCGCCTTGCGGCCTCACCCCACAATGGAGCGCCTTCGGCGCTACGGCTTAGGAGAGCCAGGCGCAAGCGCCTGGCGGAAGGCAGTAAGTTCGAGAGCTTGCGAGGGGGCAAAGCCCCCTCACACTCCCCAACCAGGTCGCCGCGGTTCGACCGGCCGCGCGATCCTCAAGCATCGCAGCAGCTCCACCGCCGCAGGTTTTACGCCAAGGAAGGGGGTCGGCCAGCTCGGCCGGTGGCGCGGAAAGCGCCCCTCAAGTGTCAATGAAACGTGAGACGCGGGGCCAGGCCCGCGCCGATCACAAGCCGAGTTCGGAGTGAGAGCCGAGGCGCACCAGGCGCAGCGTGTCGGCGTCGGGCTTCTGGTAGATCAGCACCAGGTCGGGCTTGACGTGGCAATCCCGGTGATCCTTCCAGTCCCCGGTCAGCGCGTGGTCGCGGTGCCGAGGTTCCAGCGGCTGGTCGTCGGCGAGCGCGACCAGGACGGGCACCAGGTCGGCGTCGAGCGTGGCCCGGTGCTGCCCTTTCGCCTCGCGCTTGTAGTCGCGCTTGAACTGGCCGGTGCGCTCAATCTGCCGCATGCAGATCGGCCATCAGATCGTTGACGGTGGCGAAGCGCGGCAGCTTGCCCTTGCGGGCTTCCTTCATCGCCTCGATGGTGGTGGCGTTCGGAATCAGCGGCTCGAAGGGCAGCGCCTTGTCCTGGGCCACCTTCGTGAGCAGCAGCCGCACCGCGTCGGACACGGTAAGGCCCATCGCGGCCAGGACGGCCGCCGCTTCTTCCTTGATCGCGCCGTCGATGCGCGTTTGTACGAGCTGGTTTGCAGCCATGATTGGTTCTCCGGTTGGGTTCGTGAATTACATTGTAATGCACGCCAAGGGAAAGGGCAAGGTTTAGCGGCTAAAACGTTTAGCTAAAGTGCTTGACGATTAGGACATTTTGCCCTAATATAGCACTTGAAGGCCGGGCATTTCGCCCAGGTCAACTACCGGAGAAAGTCCGATGAACACCCAAGAGCAACCCGTTACCGCTTCCCTGGTCGCCGAGGCCCAGCGCCTCGACTTCCTGCCCGCCTACTTCGGCCCGCGTCTGATGATGCGCGGCGAGGCCCTGGTGTATGCCTGGCTTCGCCGGCTCTGCGAACGCTACAGCGGCGCGTATTGGCACTACTACACCTTGTCGGACGGCGGTTTTTACATGGCCCCCGACCTGGCCGACCGCCTGGAGATCGAGGTGGACGGCAACGGCTTCCGAGGCGAGTTGTCGGCCGACGCCGCCGGCATTGTCGCAACCCTGTTCGCGCTGGGTCAGCTCGCGGCCGAGGCCGCCGACACGGACGCCGGCGATGCCCTGATCGACCGCTATCACTTCCTGCGCGGCTTCGCAGCCAGCCACGCCGAGGCGGCCGCGATCTACCGGGCTATTGACTGATGAGGGGCGGCCCCGGCTTCGGCCGGGGCTTCCAGGAGGCGACCATGACCAGGAACAACGCTCCCCAGGGGGTCTCCTCGTTTTCAGTGCAATAAGTGACGGTACGAAAAGCTAGCACTGGCGCGGAGGTGGTGTTGGTAGATCGTTGATTTCATTGACTTTCCTGTTCACTTTCAAATCTGCGATTCGTGGCGTCAAACCGTGGTCGGTTTCATCCATTGGTGCCAGTTATCGATGCATTTGGCCGCGAAGGCAGGATTTGGTCAGCATAGCGGTCAACCGGGAAGCGAAACACACCCCGCAAGTTGATGCTCTCCAGCCTGGTGGGCGCAATCTTCCCGATCAGTTCCGGTGGAATGACCTGGCGGCGGTTCGACCAGCGATCCAGGACCGCCTGCATCTGTGAGGTATTCCACGCCATCACGATGTTGGCCATCAGGCTCAACGCATCGGCCACAGCCTGCATTTCATCGACACGTTTGGCCTGCGCCGGGCTGATCCGGCCGGTATAAATGGCGCGCTTGAGGGCGTTAACAGCCTCGCCCCGATTGAGCACCCGGCGCAACTCGTTCCTGAAAGCGTCCTTGACAAAGTAGTCAGCCAAAAACGCCGTACGCAGCAACCGCCCCAATTGCACGCCAGCCTCATAGATTGGATCGCCCTGGGCGGCAGAACCGAACCGCGCAAGAGCTGCCACCGCACTGGCATGTCCGCTCATGACCGAGGCTGCCAGGTGCACCAGACTATCCCAATGCTTTTCGATCAAAGCGACGTCGACATTGGCTTCGCACACCGCAGCGATTTCTGCGGGCACTTTGGTGCCGCGTGGCACAAAGAGGTGGCGCTGTTTGAGTTCCTTCAACCGCGGGCAAAGATCAAAACCAAGCAAACGGGCATGTGACATGGCAAAGTCGGTGTAGCCATGGGTATCCACAGCAAGCTGGCTGGTCTCCAGCTTTTCTTGGCGGATGACACCTTCAATGGCCACGCCCGCCTGGCGCTCATTGAGCACAAAGGGCTGCGCATGGAAGATGCCCCACCGGTCTTTTACATGGGAGTAGATTCCAATGGAAGGTGTGTTGCGCCGAGGATCAAGCCGGGCTTGCCACACCCGTTTGGTGGTCTCCATGGTCATCATGTCAGAAGATGCCAAATCGGACCGCCCCCAGGTGGCGGCAATCGGGTGTCGCTGCATGAATTCCAGCACAGCCTGGCAGGCCTGGCTCAGACGCCGTTCGTCCCGCGCCCAGCGCATGGCCTGGCGAATGCTGGTGGCAGACAATTGCGGAATCATGCGCGCGCATTCGACCGCAGTCAGACTGGTGCCGTGGGCCATGATGCCGGCATAGACCATCAGCAGCTCGTCGGTAGAGCGCGGCTCACGTCCGAGCATGATCCAGCTAAAGCGCACCTGGGCGTCAACGGCCAGAATCACTTCCGGCAATTGAACCTCACCGATGCGGTGATCCAAAGCCGCGCGCAGCTTGGTCACTTCTGGGTCTTCGTCCTCTGCGGGCAATGGCGACAAATGGAGTTCATCATCCACGCGCAGTACGCCACTGCGGGCTGCAGCGGCCACCGCATCGACACCGGCAGTTACTCTGGCCAGCAAAGGCTTCAAGAAAGTGGCAGCCTTGCTGGGTAACGATAGACGGGCATAGTGTTTCTTGGACTCTGCCTGCCAACGCTCGTCCGTGAAGAACAAGCGCGCACGACCCCGAAAGCTCAGGCTGTGCTCAATCCAGACCGAGCCATTGCGCACCGCGCGGCGCAGGGCAAACAGGGTGGCCACCTCCAACGCCTGAAACGCCCGTTCCCGGTCTGGGCTGGAGATCGAAACCTGCCAGATCATTCCCAGACTTGGTGCCACCACTTCAACTGGCAGCTTTCTGGATCCTTTGAGATATAAAGCTTGCAGCTTGGCAAGGTACTCGATGGCAGGATGCTCGCCGGTGGCCTGCCAGGGCAGCTTTGCAATGGCGACGAGCAACGACCGCACGGGGCGAATTCCATCAATCAATCCCTCGCGGACCAGGGAGGCCCTGCTCGGTGGTTTGCGTTTCTGGGTTTCGGTGATCAAGGCTTCAAGACGGGCACGCAACTCAGCATCTGGCACCGCACCTTGCGCGCTCAAGGCAACAAGTTCGCCGAGCAGCGTTTTGTACATTGCGGCCCAATTGACGGTAGCGGGGACATCGGCGGCAGCCTGACGCCACAGATCGGCGATCCGGCGCTGCACCATAAGGATCAACTGGTCTGTGGTGGTGAACAGGCAATACCGAAGAAAGCATGCGACCTCCACGGTGCGCGCTGGCTCTTTGATCTTGGCTCCGGCTGAGGGCGGCCTGGAGACAAGTCGGCGCGCGTAGCGGCGCAAGATGAGATCGGGGATGTCTGCCAGGTGCTTATGAACGTCCAGCGTGTAAAGCAGGTCGATGCGCTCCAGTACCTCGCTGATTTGGCGGGTTGAGTGTTTCGCCGGTGCAGCCCATAGCCAACTCTGCTGGGTTTGTCCATCTGGGCGCAGCTCTGAAACTGAGGCTCGCCAGCGATCAAGTGTTGCTGGATCAACGCTGGCGGCGATGGCGGTGCCTGTTTCAACTTCAAGCTGGGCAAGTGCCGCCGCAATCAGTGTCCGAATTGCCCGCTCGTGCACGATCACCAGCTTGTTCTTGTACAGCCATTGACGCGCCCGCACGAGTAGCTGATCGCGGTCGGCGCAGCGCGCCACTTCGTCGCGCAGTTCACGTACCAGTGAGCGGCGCTGGTGCTCGCTCATCCACTGGAATCCAAGGACCGTGCAGGCTACTTGTTGGTGATCGAATAGCGTGCGCCCGCGTTCATACATGGCTCTCAGCGAGGCGACTTCTGGTGCTGCAATGCCAAGCTCGTTGCCAAGGTGGCGCCACAAGGCTACTGGAATTACCCGAAAGGCACCGAGCAAACGCCCACTCATGCGCAGGAAACCAATATGGAGCGCCAGACCAAGCTTGTGGGAATCACCTCGGCGTGCATTGATTGCGTCGCGCTCGGCACCATCGAAGGTGAAAAATGCCTTCATCTCGAAGTCGCTGATATCGCGGGGGAGCCCACGCATCCCCAAAAACGTTGTGTGCCAACCCTGCATCGTGAACCTCAAAAGTGGGAGGCCACCATACCCGTTTACAAAGCGAACAGGAAAGTCAATGAAATCAACGGTCTACCCAGACCACCCCCGCGCCAGTGCTAGCTTTGCGTACCGTCACTTATTGCACTGAAAACGAGGAGACCCCTTGGAAGATCACGAGTGTGCGCAGATCGTTCTCGGGCAGATCCCGGTCATCAGTGAGGTAGACGGCAGCTTCGGTTGTCATCGGGTCGGGAACCTCAAGATGTTCCGCGGCGGCTCCGCTTCCTCGCCGTCGTCGCCCTCCTCGTGCGCAGGCGCGCCAGCATTGGCACCGGCCAGGCGTTGCGCGCGGAGCTTTGCCAGGAATGCAAAGAGCGCATCCTCGGCGCCCTCGCGCGCCAGGTTGAAGACTGGCACCCCGCGTTGCGCGGCGAGTCGGATCGCCGTTCCCGTGCCGCCAGTCTTCGAGTTCACGTCCGCCTCGGTCTGCGCGCCGTCGGCTGTCCAGCATAGGGCGAACGCAGACGGGTCCTCGAGGCCGTGGCCCAGGACCTGATGGGCGTTGCGCGCATGCAGTGCCCGCGGCCCGCGAGTCAGCATGGGCCACCTGGGGTGGATTCGGGCCGCGATCTCGAAAGCGCCGGGCGCGGGGAGGAACGTCCGCTGCGCCGGATTTGGCCACCGGTTCTGAAATCCGGGCCAGGGCAACCAGATCGACTTTGCGCCGCAGGCGAGCTCGCATCCCTCCTCGCAGGCCGTGTCAGCGCCATCTGCGCCACCCGAGCGCAGCTCGTAGCCCTCGCGCGCCAGGATGTCTGCGAGATCGCGCAGGCGTTGCATCTGGTCGGTAGGCGTCGAGCGCGAGCCCACGCCGGTGTAGGCGGGCATGCTCATCCCTTGGCGTAGTAGAGGGACGTGCCACATTGCGCACAGACATGGGGGTTCATGCAGCCTCCGTCGTCTGTGCGAAATCGCCTTCCGCATCGGCACTCGCGTCGCGCACCGAGGTCGTCGCGCTCACCAGGCGCTGGCCTGCGTCCAAGTTCATCAGGATCACGCCCGAGGCGGCGCGGCCAGTCACGCGGATCTCTTTCACAGCCACTCGGTTGCTGACGCCATTCGACGACAGCATGATCAGGTCCTGCTCCTCGGTGACGGCCATCGCGGTCACCAGCTTGCCGGTCTTGCCATTCGCCTTGAAGGCAATGACGCCGGCGCCGGCCCGGCCCTGGGTGGGAAACTCGTCCACCGGGGTGCGCTTTCCCACGCCATGCTCGCCGACGCACAGCAGATGCAGGTCCTTCGAGCCATTCGCAGGGATGATGGCTGCGCCAACGATCGATTCGCCGGCGTCGAGCTTGATGCCGCGCACCCCGCCGGCGGTGCGGCCCATGACGCGGACGTCGGAGGCCTCGAACCGGATCGCCTTCCCGGAGTCCGCGACCAGCATCACTTCGTCCTGGTCCTTGACCGCGAAGGCGCCGACAAGCACGTCGCCCTCGTCCAGGCCAACACCCCGGACGCCGCCGCGGCGGGTGGCGCCGTCGTACTCCTCGATGGACGTGCGCTTGACCTGGCCGTTTCGCGTCACGGTCAGCACGGTGGTCTCCGGGTCCTTCTCCGGCAGCGCCAGGACAGCGCTGATCTCTTCGTCCAGGCCCTCGATCACGTTGCGGATATGGCGGCCCTTGGTGGTCAGCGTGCCCTCGGGAATCCGGTAGGCCTTGATGCCGTAGACCTGGCCGCTCTTGGCAAACACCATCAGCGAGTCGTGGCTGTGGCTCTGGCGCATGAAGCTGATGCTGTCGTCGTCGCCCAGGGCCATGGCCGTCTTGCCGCGCGTGCCGCGGTTCTGGCTGCGCAGCGCGTTCGCCGGCAGCCGCGTCACGTAGCCGCCTTGCGTCATGGTGATCAGCACGTCCTCGCGGGGGATCAGGTCCTCGCGAGTGATGTCCGAGATGCCCACGCCGATCTCGGTGCGGCGGTCTGCGCCGTAGCGGTTCGAGATGTCCGTCAGCTCCTCGCGGATCACGTTGCGGATGCGCTCGGGGCTCTCGATGGTATCGGTGAGGCCGGCGATCTTGGCCACGACTTCGGCATGCTCGGCGCGGATGCCTTCCAGTTCCATGCCGGTGAGCTTCTGCAGGCGCATGTCCAGAATGGCCTGGGCCTGCAGCTCGTCGACGGACAGCAGCGCCATGAGGCCGGTCTTGGCCGCTGCCGGCCCCTCGGCGGCGCGGATCAGGGCGATGACTTGGTCGAGCATGCCCAGTGCGGCCATGTAGCCTTCCAGGATGTGGAGTCGGGCCAGTGCCTGCTTGCGCTCGTAGACGTGGCGCGCGAGCACCACCTCCTCTCGGAAGGCGATCCAGCGCAGGATGATGTCCTTCAGGCCGAGCAGCTTCGGTCGGCCGCCGTCGAGGACCACGCAGTTGTACGACATGGCGACCTCGAGGTCGGTCTTCGAGGCCAGGTCCGCGAACACGGCTTCGGTCGATTCGTCCTTGCGCAGGGCGATCCAGATGCGGGTTCCATCCTTGTTCGACTCGTCGCGCATGTCGACGATCCCCTCGACCTTCTTCTCGCGCACCAGGTCGGCGATCTTTCCGACCAGAACGGCCTTGTTCACCTGGTAGGGCAGCTCGTCGATGATGATGGCCTTGGTGCCGCGGCCTCGGTCCTCTTCGTGCCAGCGGGAGCGGATCTTGATGCGGCCCGAGCCGGTCTCGACCGCCTGGGCGAAGCCGTCCAGCCCGTGCACGATTGCCGCGGTCGGAAAGTCCGGGGCTTGCAGGACAGCGACCACCTCGGCAGTGGATGCCTCCGGGCGATCCAGGAGCATCAGCGTGGTGGCGCAGACGGCGCGCAGGCTGTGCGGCGGGATGCGAGAAGCCATGCCCACCGCGATCCCTTCGACCCCGTTCACCAGCAGGTTCGGATAGGGCGTCGTCAGAACCGTGGGCTCTTTCTCGGTGCCGTCGTAGTTCGGCGCCCACTCGATCGTTTCCTTGTGCAGGTCGTCGAAGAACTCGCCGGTGAGGCGGGTCAGGCGCATCTCTGTGTACCGCATCGCCGCCGGATAGTCCCCGTCCACCGAGCCGAAGTTCCCCTGCCCGTCGATCAGCATCTGCGACATCGAGAACGGCTGGGCCATGCGGACGGCTGCGAAGTAGACGGAGGCGTCTCCATGGGGGTGGTACTTACCGATCACGTCGCCGACAGTGCGGGCCGACTTGCGGTAGGCCTTGTTGTGGGTGTTGCCGGCGTCGTGCATGGCGAACAGAATTCGGCGATGCACCGGCTTCAGGCCGTCGCGAACGTCGGGCAACGCACGGTCCGTGATGACGCTCATGGCGTAGTCGATGAAGCTCTGCTCCATCAAGGGTTGGACGAGCAGGGGCTGAACTTGGGACATGGGAGAAACGCTTTTCCGTGAATGGGTTGGGGTTGGGAGAGGCCTCACCGCCTCTCCCGGGCTCAAACGTCGATCTGGGCGTAGGTCGCGCGCTCTTCGATGAAGGCGCGGCGCGGGGGCACATCGTTGCCCATGAGCAGCTCGAACACGGCGTCTTCCGCGGCGCCGACCGGCATGGGCTCGGGATCCAGGTCCGTGTTCTCGGACGCCGGCGCGTACTGCACCTGCAGCAGCGTGCGGGTCTCAGGGTCCATGGTCGTGGACCAGAGTTGCTCGGCGTTCATCTCACCAAGCCCTTTGAAGCGCTGGACCTCGTAGCCGTCGCGGCCGCCGTGCGAAGCGAAAAAGGCCTCCAGAGCAGCGTCGTCTCGAATCCAGTGCGGATCGCCCTTGCCCTTGCGCACGCGGTACAGAGGCGGCTGCGCGAGGTAGACGTGGCCCTGCGCGATCAGTTCCGGCATGTACTTGTGGATGAGCGTGAGCAGCAGCGTGACGATGTGCGCGCCGTCCACGTCCGCGTCGGTCATCAGGATCAGCTTGTGATAGCGCAGCTTCGTGATGTCGAAGGCGCTGGCCGCGCCGCAGCCGAAGGCTTGCACGATGTTGTCGATCTCTTCGGATCTCAGGCCCTTGGCCACGTCATCCAGGCGCAGCACGTTCAGGGGCTTGCCCTTGAGGGGCAGGATCGCCTGAGTCCTGCGATCGCGGCCCTGCTTGGCGGAGCCGCCGGCGGAATCGCCCTCGACCATGTAGAGTTCGCACAGTGCCGGGTCGGTTTCCTGGCAGTCCGCCAGCTTGCCCGGGAGCGTCCCGATGGCGAGCGGGCTCTTGCGCTCGACCTGGTCGCGGGCCTTATCGGCCGCGGCGCGGGCGCGTGCCGCACGGTCGGCGCGCATGATGGCGGCCTTGGCTTCCTTGGGGTTCTCCTCGAAGAATTTCATGAGGAGTTGGTAGGTAACCGTGGACACGGCCCCATTGCACTCGGTATTGGCCAGCTTATCCTTCGTCTGACCCGAGAAACGCGGCTCACTGAGTCGAACGGAAATCGCCGCAGCAAGACCTTCGCGAACGTCGTCTGCTACGAACGGCTCTTTTGTGAGCTTGTTGTCGTCGGCGTATTTGTTATACGCCCGAAGTAGGGCTGAGCGAAAGCCCGCGTCGTGACTACCGCCATTCGGCGTGGTCACGCCGTTGGCGAACGAGACGATGGTGCTCGGACGCTCGGCATGCACGCGGAATGCGACCATCACCTCCACTTCGCCTTCCTTCGTGGCGACCTTCTGGTGCGCGGAGAGGGGCTGGAGGACCGGAGCGTTGCGGTTGTCGGTCACGACGTCGAGGATCTCGACGAACGATTCGGCCTTCCACTCGGACGAAACGCCCGTGCGCTCGTCGAGGTAGACGATCTGCAGGCCTGGGTTCAGATGAGCGCGAGTCGACAAGGAGTGGGCGATCAGGGCGTGGTCGAACGTCAGCTCGGGCTCGCCCTCCTCTGCCTTGAAGATGGTGAGGTCAGGCCAGAAGCGGATCGTGGTGCCGTGGTTGCTCGACGCGCCGATGCGCTTGAGCTTGTCGACGGGGGTGCCGCCGTTCTCGAAGGCCTGGAAGAACTGGCCGCCGTCGCGCTCGATGGTCATCTCGAAGCGCGAAGACAGGGCGTTCACGACTGACGCACCGACGCCGTGCAGGCCGCCGCTGGTCTTGTATGCGCTCTCGCCGTCTTCACCGCCGAACTTGCCGCCGGCGTGCAGAACGGTGACCACCACGGTCGCTGCAGCAACTTTCTCCTCGGGGTGCAGATCGACGGGGATGCCACGACCGTTGTCCTTCACTGAGACGGAGCCGTCCGCGTGCACGCGCATCTCGATGCGGTTGCAGTGGCCGCCCATGTGTTCGTCGATCGAGTTGTCGAGGATTTCCCACACCATGTGGTGGAAGCCCTTCCTCTGCGTGTCGCCGATGTACATGCCGGGGCGCTTGCGCACTGCTTCCAAGCCCCGGAGGACCTTGATCTGATTGCCGTCGTAGGCGGCGGGGGTGCTCGACATCTAAACCTTTCGTTGGTGGGCGACAGCATTGAACATAGCGGTGCCAAATGCTATGTTACGGTTCACAACATAGTACAGACGCGGTTTAAAATATCGCAAGGCAGATCGCGAAAAATGTCGACAATGACGAAATCTCCAGCCGCAAATTGGCCGGTGGCCCCGAACGCAACGACGGACTCTCTATCCCGTGCGACCAGCTTCCTGCGCGCAATCGGTATTCCATGCGAAGAGGCCCCGGGTACGAGAGGCTTCCTGGAAGGTGTTCGGGTCAGGGACGGCGGCCTGCTCTATGACCCCGCCTGCCTGGTGTCGAACCTTCTGCACGAAGCTGGGCACGTGGCCACGGTTCCCGTCGCGTGGAGGCACCTGCTGAGCGACGACGTGGCGGTCGGTCATCGGGCCATGTTCGCGGACCTCGAGCGGATGGAACTGCTGGACCCTGACGGGCCATTGGTGCGCGCTGCGCTCCAGTGCTCGGACCCGGAGGCAACCGCCTGGGCGTGGGCCGCTGGAAAGCATCTCGGGATCCCCGAGGATGAGATCATTCTGGACAGCGAGTACGGAAACGATGGTGCCGGCATTCGACTGGCGCTGTCGTTGCGCAGCTATCCGGGCATCAACGGGCTTGCGCACGCCGGCTTCTGCGCAGTTCGCGACGGCGTTGCGCCGCTTCCGGTCTTTCCCGCCCTGGCGCACTGGACCCAGCCGGCCGAGGTGCCAGATGAGTGCCTGGACGCCCTCCGAGAGGAAGCGGATGGTCCGAGGGAATGGGTATGTGCCTGATCCGAGCTGTCGGCATGGCCGCCGTCGCCCTCTCTGGCGCCATGTGCGCAATGCATGCGACGAGCGCCGAGGTGAGCCCTCCCACGAGCGAGGAAGCCCAGGCGGCCTACGCGCGCTTCGCCACGGCTTTCGTCGGCCGGCTGTACTCCACTGGGTCGGCGACGCTCGGCGGCGGCAAGGTCGCAGAGATCAACGAGTTCGCCCACCGCCAACCCTTGCGTGGTTGCGACGAGCGGCGCGAGCCCGACGCGGACCCATTCGCTCCGGCGGATGCCGCGCCGCCGCCGGTGGTCTTCAACTGCACCTGGGAGAACGGCGAGCGCATCAGCCTCACCCGAGTGGCCAATACCGGCGTTTGGACGGTGAGCAACGACGCCGCGGCTGCCGCCGGCGCCGGGATGATGCTGGTCGGGCCGCTGCGAGATGAGCCACAGGTGGTGGCGATCCCGACCGCGCCGATCAAGGCCCCGGCACCCGAGGCGCCCGCCGCACCGCCGGCGTCAGTGGCCACGACTGCCGCGCAGCCGGTATTTGTGGGGCCGAACATGCAGGCCATGCCGAGCCCGTTCGTGCCGCCGGCGCGCGCGGAACCGGTGCGCAGCGCCAGCAGCCCGGCGCCCGCTTCGTTGGGCCCGATGCCCGCGCCATTCAAGGCTAGGTAGGCCAGGCCCGAGTCAGGCCTGGTGGCCGTCTCGACGATGCGCTGATCGTCGCCGCGGTGTGTCCGGGTGGACGATGAGTTCCACCACCCAGCCTACTGCGACAAGTACGGCGAGGGCGCCGAGAGTGAAGATGGCTGATGTCATGGCGGGGGCGTACTTTGCCCCAAATTGAGATCCCTGTGGAGGCGCCCGGCGCGCACTTGCGACGTCTCTCTTCGCAAGTGTTGCGCCGGATCAAAAAGGCGGAGCAGAACGCCGTATGCCGTCCGCGGCCGTCGGGTGCAACCAGACATTTTTCTCCGCGCCTTGAACGTGCCTTGTCCAGAGAGATCCGCAGCGGCGTTGCGGTTGGGCCTTTGGCTTGCTTGTCTTAATTTGCCAAAATGAGGCTAGACGCTCATACTTTGGGTCGAGGTTTCGCCATGATTGATTTTCGCCACGATTTCCGGACCCCCGCTGAGGAGGTGAGCCGCAGGCTAGATGACATCAGCCAGTCGCTGAAGCGGTTCTCGGCTGGCCCCGGCCGGCTGACCAACCGCAAGCTGGCCATCGCCACCTTGCCCTCGGGTGCCGTCAGCGTCTTGATGACACACAGCGCGGAGGGCCATCTGCTCAAAAAGGAACTGCGCAAGATCGACGAGACGCTCGCGGAAATACGTACCAGCGTCGTCGGCTTGCTCGGCAAAGGAGGCCTGAGCGCAGAGATAGCCAACGTCTTGGTTGGCTACGTCGACCTCCAGATCACCACCGAGAAGGCGGTTGCAGAGGTCCTGGCGGACGCCGAACGCGTGTTCGCCGCCCACCGAGACTCGGCAGAGTCGCTCAGCGCCGTGGAACTTGGCCGCCTGCTGGGCGTGACTGACGAGACGGTGCGGAACCGCGAGCAGGCGGGTGAACTCTTCTCCATCCTCCGCCCGGGCCGCAAGCGCGGGCGGGAGTATCCCGTTTTCCAGGCCTGGGAAGGGGTTGCCGGCGAGCCGCTCAAGCAGGTCCTCGAAGCGCTGGGCCGGCCGAGCGGCCCCGCTGCCTACGGCTTCTTGACCTCCCCGCAGGACACGCTCGCGGGCCTCACTCCATTGGAGGCCCTGGTGGGCGTGACTGGCCGCGAGGTCGCGCCGGAGGCGCAGGAGTTCCTCAGTTCTGATGCGGGCGATCGCCGGGCGGCGGTTCTGGAGTCCGCGCAAACCTACGCCTCCAGCCTGGCTGCATGAGCGCCACGTTCGAGGGCGCGCAGCTCGACCTGGAACTGATGGACCCGGGTGGCCCGCCCCTCGTGCGACTCTTTCGCCATCCGGGCGGCGATTGGCAGGAGCCGCCGTTGGACCGGCGCAACCAGCGCGTTGACCCGCCGGCGGGCCGCGCTGGCGACTACGCGGTGCTCTACACCGCCGACAGCCTGGCGGCGGTGGCAATCGAATGCCGCGTTCTGAACTGCGACAGTTCGGACCGCTACACCTATGACGTGCAGCGCACGACGGAGTATTCCGTGGTGCGCTACCAGCTCCGTGCCCCGGCAATCTTCATCCCCATCGACGGGGAGAACAAGCGCACGCTGGGCCTGCGCTTTCCAGATCCGGCGTATGCCAAGCATCGCGCTGTAGCGCACCATCTCTTTGAGCGCTACGGCTCGGTGGTGCACGGCCTGTCCTGGGAGTCCTACCACCGCAACCAGCCCGGGCGCGTCTACGCTCTCTGGCACCACCACAAGGACACGGTAGGGTTAGCCGTCATCCCCCCGACGCCCTACCCGAAGCTGGCCGACGATCCCGAATGGATCGACCTGTTGGCGGCGAACCCTGAGTTCGAGCCGATCACCGGGGCCTGATCTCAGGAACGCACTGTCACGAGCACTGCCCCGACCGCTTTCACACCGACGCGCGTGCGGGCCTAGCAGCCAGCAGGCGCGACGGTCTGGGGTTGATCCCGCCCGCCGTGGACAACCTGCTGTCCACGCTGCGTGTGGACAGGCCCTTCGGGCTGCCAGGTCTGCCCACCGCTCCCCGCGCGCTTGCCCTCGGCCTGACGCGGTGCCCACCGGCTTCGCCCGTGGACAGCTTGCCCGGACGGGGGGCCGTCCGCCCCTGCGGTCTGCGGCCGGGGGACCCCACCTCGGACTTATTCAATGAACTTCCGCCGCTTCGCGGCAAGATGCGGGGCCCTGTCTGCAAAACCATGGCCTCCCCTGCTCCCGATCCAGCCGCCGACCCTATGCCGGACGCCCCGGAGGCCCCCGACCTGGACGCCTGCTGCGGCAACGGCTGTGAGCCTTGCATCTTCGACTTGCACGACATGGCCATGGACCGCTATCGCCAGGCGCTGCGGGAGTGGAAGGCCAGGCACCCCGAGGCGGCCGGCTGACGCCGCGCCTGCCCCGCCCGGCCCTGCCGCCTATCGGCGGCGCGCCGCCATCAGCGGGTAGATGCCGCCGCGGCTGATCCGCGCGCCGATCTCCCGGTACCGGAGCACCATGCGCCCGGCTGCGCGCAGCCCGCGCTCGATGTGCTCGGCCCGGCTGCCGGGCACCTCGGCACCATCGCGCAGCAGCGGGTTCAGCAGGATCGGCCAGGCCGGCGAGCCCCAGCGCGCGAGCGCAGCGAGATCCTCATCGGAGTCGTTCACGCCGTCCTGCAGCACCACGTTGAGCTCGATGCTCGTGAACCGATCCTCGTGGAGCTCGAGCGCAGCAAAGATCGAGGGCAGCGGCGCGCTGTTCCCGACCAGGCCATCGCGCACGTGCTGGCGCGCCGCATGCAGGGACAGCTGCAGCCTGGTCGGGAACGGCCCGCCGTCGAGCTTGGCCAGGAGGCGATCCGCGCCGAGGCCGGAAAAGCAGTAGCGCACCGAGTCGAAGTCCGGGCTGATGCAGAGGAGCGCCTCGCACACCGCGGCCGCCTGGCGCCAGTTCATCGCGGGCTCGCCCTCGCCGGTGAACGACAGCTCAAGCGGCCGGCCGTCGGGCGGCGCGGCGCGCAGCGCCTCTTCCGCCAGGTGGAGGATCTCGGCGGAGGTCAGGTTGCGTACGAGCGGGCCCTCGCCGGACACGCAGAAGGTGCAGCCGATCCGGCAGCCCAGCTGCGTCGGGACGCTGATGATCCGGCGCGCGGTCAGGCTAATGTCGAGCGCGCCGGTCCGGTACCCGGAGAACTCGGCCGCCCGCCAGTGGACACTCGGCGCCGGCGCGGGGCTGGCCGGTGTCATTCGCTTGCCGCTGGCGCCGCAGGAGGCGTCCGGAGCGCGCGATACGCCGCGATCAGCAGCATCACGCCCTCATCCCCGCCCTGGCGCCTGTCCTCCCATCGGCTGGCCTCGTAGTGCTTCCAATCGGCCGGGAGCAAGGTGTTCGTCTGCGTCGAGCAGGCGTAGCGCGTGGGGCTACCGCCACCGCAAGCCACGATCTCCAAGGGTGCACCGCACCGGCGGCAGGCCGGGACCACGGTGGGCTCGTAGCGCCGGGTCAACTCCAGCAGGAGCTGCTCGTCCACGGCGCGATCGCTCACGGGCGCGGGGCCTCGTGGAGCGCCCCCTCCACTGCTCCGGTCTCCTCCAGCGAGCTGCCTGCCGGGGGCTTGAACTTCACGAGGTTCTTGAGGTAATCGTAGCGGTCCAGCGGAAACCTCGGCTCCTCGATCTTTTGCCAGTTTTCGGCGGAGCAGAATGGCTCGAACCCGCGCGGACCGCCCATGGCGGGCGACTCGCGGCCGATCCTCGTGCCGTCACGGGCGTAGATGACAAGGTCATAGGCGCCCTCGGGCTCGTGCTTCGTGGGCGCGTGCACCTCGCGCACTTTTGCGACTCGGGCGCCGTCGCAGACCCATGTGCCGGGCTCGGCCATGCCGGGTGGCATGACCGCGGGAATGTCCGCCAACTCCGCAGCCGCGCGCTGAGCAGCCCCCAAGCGATCGACCGCCGCGTGGATGACGTTGCCTTTGCGGTTCCAGAGCGGCTCGATCGGCAGGGACGCAGAGCTTGCGGGCGCCGCAGGCGCAGCTTCAGGAAGCGGACCGCGAGATCTGCTCACGATCGCCTGGACCTCATCAACGAAAGCGTGCATCGGGCCGAAGGTGTCCGGCGTGATGAGCTCGGCCGGCGGCGGCTTCATCCCGAGCAGGTCGAAGATGAGCTTGACGGCAGCGTCGATGAGCTGGGCCCGCTCGGGCGCAGGGGCTGCGGCGGGTGTGCGGGTGGGCGTGAGGGTGGCTGGTGTGGCGGTGGCGATCGTCATGATTTTTGCTCGTCCTTGGCGAGCGGTTCGAAGCGTTCGTTGAATTCGGCCGGAGGACGCACCCAGAGCGCGCCGTCCTGGCCGCGGTAGAGCACCAGGGTGGCCATGTCGGTGATGGGGGTAGAGCTTTGAAGCCGCGCTTCCCCGATGCGCTCGTAGATTCCGCCGGTCTTCCTGTGCCGGCACCGAACGCCAGGAGCAGGCGCTCGCTCGCTCAGGGCGTCGATCTCGGCGACGTGGTCCCAGTAAATGCCCTCCAGCCGATCGATCAGCGAGAGCGTGGGGTCGTCGCCGGTCACATCGAGCAGCTCGCGCAGCTTCGGCTCGTCCCAGTGCTCTCCGTAGTCGCCCGTGTCGCCGATGGGGTGCGATCCGATGAAGTCGCCGATGTTCTCGGCGCCGTGCTGCAGCAGGATGGCGAGCGCCTCGGCGCGGCCGGCGCGGCGCAGATCCTTCGAGGCCTCGCGCGCCAGCTGGAGGGCGAGGCGAAGATCCGCGACCTGCTTTTCGAGGGCGGCCTCGCGGGCGGTGGCGGTCATGCCTGCACTCCCGTCCGAGCGGCACGCTCCTTCTCGACACCTGGGCCGGTGCGCTCGTAGCCCTCGATCCTGATGCGGTGGCGCACGGCGCGGCCGTCGGCCGTCCAGCCGCTGAAGCTCCAGCCGTGCTTGCACTGGATCATGCTGGCCCGGCAGAGCGCGTCGTGCAGGGCGCGCGCGGGCCCCTCGAATTCATCGACGGGCGGGCCGTTGAGGGTCCCCGTCGAAGGTGCGCCCGCCGCGGGTGCGGCTCGAAGCGCTTCCTCGGCCAGGATGCGGGCAGGGCCTCTCGGCGCCCCCATGGCGTCGTAGACATCGATCAGGAGCCCCAGCGCGTCGCGCGTGGTGTCCACCGGATGGGCGGGTGCCTGCTGGGTTGTGTGCGACAGGCAGCACCAGCCCGGCGCCAAGCCGTAGCCGGTCAGCACGTGGCTGACCACCTTCCTCAGCGTGCGGCCCGTGTAGACCAGCGGGGCGCCGGCGCGCATTTCCTCGCCGGTGTGCTCGGTCTCCAGCAGGTAGAGCGAGTCGCCGACCTGGAAGTCGCGGTCGTTCACGCGAATCTCGAACGTCTTGAGACCATCCCAGGAGGCCTGGAAGACTTCAGGGTCGGTCTTCAGTTCGTGGATGCGTCTGGCGGGCGGGGCTTGAGCCGGAACCGCTGCGGGTGGGGTCGAGTTCATTTAGATTGTTCCGGTGCTATTGCAAGGCGAGGCGTGTCGAGGCCCTCCTCGAGCATGGTGGCCACCGCTTGCGCGGACGCGACGATCGCTTCCTGGGCGGTATCAAAGCGGCAGCTAGGAAGTCGTCATCGCGCCCGCTGGGCATCGGCTCCCACTCCCACTCGCCCTGCCGGCTCAGGCAGTCGCCGTCCAGGCGCACAGCCCACTTCGCAGGCCCCTCTCGATTCAGCACGCGCTCGATCTTGATGCTGGTCGTGGGCGATATGTCGAGGGCGTAGGCGCTGATGACGGCGCCGGCTTCCTCCGCGGGGTCCTTCGCGCGCTCGGCGAGGGCGCGGACGCTCTCCACGATCTCGTCGATCTCGAATGAGTGCCTCGGGCCGTGCAGGACGGTGACGATGTTGCGCAAGCCCCATTCCCAGCGGTCCTTGCGCACCACCCTGCCGTCCTCTCGGCGCTCGTAGTCCTGCGGGTGCGCGTAGATGCGCGGCTCAGCGTGCTTCTCGGCCTCGGTGAATGCAGGGTCCTTCGCGCTGTCCGCGAGCGTGAGCGGCACGCCGGCGTCGACCCAGCCGAGGATCTGCTTGCACAGGCGCGCCATGGCGCGGGCCGCTGCGGCCTGCATCTGGAACCCTTGCGGCGCGAGCACGTTCGCCGAACGCTCGTTGTCGGCCTGAAGCTCGGCCAGGCGGGCCTGGATGGTTCGCGCCGGCTGCGTGCTGCCCCGTGGTGCCAGTCCCCCCGCGCTCTCCGTTCTGGAGCCGGTGGCGGCCTCCTCAGGGTTGGTCGCGCTCCGTGCCTGCTCGGGTGGAGCGGCGGCGTCCAGCACTCCGCGCGCCACCAGGTTCGCCCGAACATCCGCCCAGACTTGTTCCCTTGAAAGAGTGGCGTTGATCAGGACGAATCGTTTCGAATCGCTGTGCACGCGGGCCAAATATCCGTTGTTGACGGCATGGAAGAAGTCGACCGGCTGGCTTTCGAACTTGTCCGGCGCGCGCGCACCGGCGAGGCGTTGGGCCGCGATCGCGGGATCGAGGTAGAAGAGCAGCGTCAGATCGGGCTGCAGAAGCGCACCGCCGGCGTTCGGCCCGGGCGCGCGACCGGAAGCAGTGAGCATGTCGCGGCTTTGGACCATGGCTTCGAGGGTGCCCAGGGTTGCCAGATCAAAGCCCCGGCCACCGCCCTGGTAGGCGAAGGTGCTGTCGGTGAACCGGTCGCAGATCACGACCTTCCCGGCGGCCAGCGCCGGCGCGATCTTCGTCTGGATGTGGTCTCGCCGCGCCGCAAAGCACAGCAGCGCCTCCGTCAGCGGGTCCATGGATTCGCTCAAGATCATGGCGCGCAGCTGCTCGGCCAGCGGCGTGCCGCCCGGCTCGCGGGTGAGCACCACGGTGCGGCCTGCGTCCTCGAAGATCTTCGCGATCGCCTCGATATGGCCGCTCTTGCCAGCCCCGTCGACGCCCTCCAGCGACAGGAAGAGACCCCGCTCCGCGCTCATGGCGCGCACCTCTCGCCCGGGACGTCCGCCGCCTCCGCCTCCGCCATGGCCAGCGCCGTCTCCCGCTCGATGGTCTTCTTCGTGACCAGGCGCATCAAGGCGGGCGCGCCAGCTGCGCGGTGGATCTTGTGGAAGGGGCTGCTGTCATCCCACTGGATGCCCAGGAATGCCAGGCCCACGCACTTCACGCCGGCAGCCAGCGCGTCCCCGTCGGCGGTGTCGGCGGCGCGAAGGAACTCCGCGCAAAGTACCTGAAAGGCCTCATATGAGCCCGCAATCGTGGGCGCGGGGGCTGGCGACCCCTGGAGGGCGGATTCACGGGTGTGTGGCGTCTGAGCGGCAGAGTTCATGCGGAGGATCGAAAGTTTGAGGCGATACGCGGCAATGCGTTTTATTATCCGCGTCAATCTTCTCTTACGAACCAAGGATTGCGCAAGGCAATAAAGTGAATACTGTCCAACGCTTCGTTTCAGGCGTGCGCCAGGCAGCAGCCCCGGCCGCTGCAGGCGCCCCCCGCGATGCTGGTGCTGCAGGCGGAAACGTCTGCCGAAGTGCGCACCGCCCTGCTGGTGGCCACCATGCGGGGAATGCCCGTTCGCCGGGTGTCCCTGAAGGAACTCCAGTCCAACCTCGATGTGCGCGCAAGCCTGGCCGCGTACCTGGGCGAGATCCTCCCGGTGGGCACCGTGGAGTTCGTGCGCACCGTGATGGGGATTCGGGGCGTCCCCGAGCCGGAGGGCATGGGCTACGGACCGGTCGGCGACTTCCTGCGCCGGGAGATCCGCGAGGGCGTGCTCTATGAGCTGAAGGCCGCCGAAGGGCCGGTCTTCGTGAAGCCCGTAGCCACCAAGACCTTTTCCGGCTTCGTCTACGACCCGCGCCCGGGCGCCAAGCACACCGAATACCAGCTCGAGCAGCTCAAGGCGATCGCCTCGCTCAAGACGGCCACGCGCGTTTGGCTGTCCGAGGTGGTCGAGTTCGCCTGCGAATGGCGCTACTACGTGGACGCCACGGGCCGCATCCTGGCCAAGGCCCGCTACGACGCCGACGGCGACGATGACGCGCCCGAGCCCACCGCTGAGGTCGTGCAAAGCGCGATCGACAGCACGGTGACCTACCTTGAAGCCCGGGGCAACGCCCATCCCTTTGCGATCGACGTGGGCGTGCTCACGAACAGGCGCACCGCCGTCGTGGAGCTATCGGACGCCTGGGCTCTTGGCCTCTACGCCCACTCCTGCACGCCGGCCGGCACGGACTGGAAGGCCGATGACTACGTCGACTTTCTGCTGCAGCGCTGGCGCTCGATCGTCGCTTACGGGCAGCTTCGTGCGGCCCGGGAGGCTGCCGACCGTCTGGCCAAGGCCGAGAAGGTCGAGCCCCCGCCGCCGAAGGTTCCTGCGCGTCGCGGCCGCCCGCGGAAGGTCTCCCTCCAGGCTACCGCGCAGGCAGCAGTAGTAGCAGCAGGGACCTGAAAAATCTCACCGGGATCAGGTTTTCTGCGGTATATCATGAGTAAGACCCTCAGTGCCCGCGCCCCCTCGTCCCGGCCTCACCCCCGTCGACCATCGCTCCCACCGGAACCCGATCCCGCAAGGCCTCGGTTCCGCGCCGGCATAAGTTCCCCAAGGCACCTGATCCCCGCCGGCTCGATCCTGCTTGGGGTCGATCCCCTTCGAACACATCCCTCGCGCAACATGCCCCCTGTCGATCTGTCCGACGTGAGCGAAGCCGACCTGGTCGCCGAGCTGGAGCGGCGGCGGTTTCAGCGCGAGCGGCCGCCCAGGCTGCGCCACGTCTACACGTGCACCAGGTGCTCGAACGTGTACCGCGCGGGCACTTCGCCCGTCACGATCTACGCGTGGTCGGGTGCGGTGCGCTGCCGCAGCTGCAACGGGAGCACGACCGAAGCGACCGAGCCCTGGGAGAACCTCGTCCGTTCGGGGAATGCTCCATCGGGAAATGCTCGATCGGAACCACGCTCCATCTGAACCTGTTCCATCAGGGCAGGGATTCATCCGCCTGGTGGGTGCGGGCTGAGCCAGCGGTACCGGCTCCGTCATTACCAGCTCCATCGGTACCGGACCGTTGGGGGTGTCCGCCAAGTGTGGCTTTGGTCTGGAATGCTCACGTCCGGTACCCGCTCCATAGGAAAGGCAAGTGTGGCTTGGCGGGAGCTGCCCGCGTGGGGCTGCTCGGCCAGGCAGGAAACCTTTCCGAACCGGAATCGAGCAGGACGTGGTGCGTGTGGAGTTGGTCCCGCGGGAGTCTTGTTCGTGCGGGGATCTGGACCGGTGGGGGCGTAGCCCACGGGGCTGGGCCAGGAAGGAGGGAGGGCCTGGCAGTTGCGCACACTCATGATATACCGCGCTCCTCGCTCTGGGGCTCGGTTGGGGGCTGCATCTTTCCTGCCCCGGAGGTTGTGTGCGTGCGCCTTTCGGAGCGCACCTGGCGGTTTTTCGTTGGGGTGAGTATCGCTCGGATTCCGCAAACCTTGCGCAATCTTTTGTTTGTGCGCTAGTATTCTTGCGAACTTGAGAGGCGTTCGTCGCTTGCGCCAAAGAATTCACACACGAGACCGAGAAAAGATGCTTGCCGGACGGCTTTCCCTGGGTGGCCTGCCGCGCGGCCGCCTCGCTGCGCGCACGTGCCGCCGAGTGCGGCTGGGCCGAGCTGCTCGGCCGGGGCGTCGATCAAGTGGGGGACGCAGCGTGCGTCCTCTTCATGTGCCTAGCCGGCTGCGCCGCGCTCGTCCTGGGCGCCGTCCTTCTCGCTCCCGTGATCGCCGTGGCCACGCTGGTGGTGGCGGTGCGCATGGGCGCCGCGCTCGTCCGGGGCGCCCGGGCCGCGGCCGCCAGGCAGGCGACAGTCCGGAAGGCCGCGCCATGAGTGCCATGAGAGGCATGAGGGAGGCCCCCGCGCGCAAGCCCGCGCCGTCCATCCTCGACGCGCCCGTCTCCCTGACCCACCGGATGGACGACGTCAAGCCCGCAAGGCCCATGCCGCTGTGGCCCGAGCAGGAACTGGATGCCCTGCAGCCGTCCCCGGCCTCGCCGGGCGCCCTGGGCTTCTCGATCAAGGCCGAGATCAACCAAGGTTCGGTGGACTTCCGCGTGAGCGGCAAGGCCTCGGCCGTCACCTTCGAGGAGCTGGAAGCGGCCTGCCGCGAGCAGCTGCCGGGCGTCGTGCTCGAGCACCGCACGAAGTGGCTGCAGTACACGTTCGATCTCTGGTCGCACGCGGGCCAGTGCCTCTACTCGATCCCCCATCGCCAGCATCGAGGAGCCCAAGCCCCCAGTCCCGCCAGCGCGCAAGCAGCGCCAGCACCCGGCCGAACTCGCGCCGCACCACCCTCGGGGATAGCCCGCGAGGAACCAAGCCCCCAAGCCCCTGGAATCACATGAAGACATTCATCGCCACCGTCGCCCTGAGCCCCTGGATCGCCTACCACCTGCTGGGCTTGCTGGCCGGCGAGGACGCCGCATGGCAGTTCGTCAGCTCCAGCCTGTGGGTCGGCACCCCCATCCTGGTCGTGGTCGCCGCCCTGCGCGCCTACGGCGAAGGCCTCCAGCGGGGCGAGCGCCGCGCGAAAGGCTACGACGACGAGAGCCACCCCGACCGCCCCGCATTCCAAACGACCCAACTCGGACAGCTGAATTGACCTCCGCAGCCGACCTCCTCTCGCGCCACCTCTTCGGGTGCATCCCCGTAGCGCCGACCACGCCGGCAGACGCCGCCTGCACGATCCGCAGCATGGACGGCCTGCCGCCCTTGCGCCGGCAGCGCCCCGGCCTGCACCGCCATCCGGCCACCGACATCACGCCGGCGATGCGGTCTCTGAACTGCCCGAGCGTGCGCGGCGCGGGCGTGCCCGAGCCCGGCACCCAGATGAAGGCCGAGATCGCCGCCCTCTGGGCCGACGCGCTCGAATCGGGCAAGTACAAGCGCGGGGCTCGCCGCCTGAAAGACCGGCTCGGCCGCCACTCTGCCGTCGGCGTCCTGTGCGAGGTGCACCGCTCGCTGCACCCGGACATGCGCGGCCTGCAGACCGAGGGCGCCAGCTACCTCGGGGAGAGCGCACTTCTGCCGCGCGTTGTGCTCGCCTGGGCAGGCCTGGACCTCTTCGCGAGCCAGGGGCCCGAGATCGCCATCAAGTCCAAGCTGACCCGCCAGTGGCGCTCTTTCGCCGTGGACGTGCACGATTTCATGGGCGCATCCTGGCCCGAGATCGCGCGGGCCTTGCGCAGCCAGATCTGAGCAGAGGTGCAGATCTCATGAAGCGCAGATCCTCTGCCGCAGGCCTTACCGGCTTCATCGGCTTCGACGCCGCCTGGTTCGGGGCATGCCTCAAGCAGCGCCGCCTGAACAAGTCGCTCACGCTGCAGGAGCTGGCCGCCCTGACCGGCTTCTCGGTGTCCTCGATCTCCGAGATGGAGAACGGCCAGAAGCCCACCTTTCCGAAAGCCGCCGGCGTGTGCCAAGCGCTCGGCGTGCGCCTGTCCCGCGTGATGCTCGAAGCCGAGCAGCACGCCGATGCGGCCCGCGCCGCGAAGTGAACCCTTAGAGAAAGACCCCCATGGTCCGAGATCCCCTGCGTACCCTCGCCCTCGCCGAAGCCCTCACCACGGGCGAGTTCCGGGGGCTCGAATGGGCCGTGAGCCGCGCTCGTCGCGACAGCGATGCCTACGGCACCAGGCCCGAGAACGCGCTCAGCGCGATCAGAAAGCTCAAGCAGCACATGTGCGCCCCGCGCGCCGAGGCTGATCTGATGTCGGTCAAGGAGCAGCGCGGCCTCGCCTGGGCGGTCGAGCGCGCCACCAAGGATGCGGACGGCTACGCATCGGAGGCGCATGCTGCGCGCAGCGCGATCGCCAAGCTCCATGACACGATCAGGTTCGAGCAGCAGGCTCGCCTGGGCGGCCATCGCGATTGGGCCTACAAGCTGGAGGAGCGCCAGGCCGCCAGCGGCCACTTGGGCCAGGTGGCAATGCTCGCGGCCCGGGAGACGCTGGGCCGCCGGTTCGAGATGCGGGATCTCACCAGCTCGAGCACGCCACCCCGCGCTACGGCGCACTCGAACGCCCTGGCCTGACATGGGAGAGCGCACTTACCCCGACCTCCACCGCGTCTACGTCGACATGGACGGCGTCATCGCGGACTTCGAAGCCGCGGCGCGCGCGCAAGGGATCGCGCCGGCGCAACTGAAGCTCCAGCGCGGCGCATACCTGGCGCTGCAGGTCATCGCGGGCGCCAAAGAGGCGCTGCAGGACCTCGCGGGAATGGACGTCGACCTCTTCGTCCTCACGAAGATTCCGAGCTGCAACGCCTACGCCGCCACTGAGAAGCTACTCTGGATCGAATCGCACTTCCCCGAGCTGCACGACCGAGTGATCATCACCTCCGACAAGGGATGCGTGGGCAAGCAGCGCGACTTCCTGATCGACGACCACCCGGAGTGGGCGAACGCCCGCCAGTTCCCCGGCACGATCATCACATTCACGGGCGACTGGCCCTCGGTGGTCGAGCAGATCCGCATCGGGCTGCGCATCCCCCAGTCCATGGCCAGCGCGCTCAGCGCCTCGCCCTCGCCTACCGCCTCGGTACCAGCGCCAGCTGCAACAACTCCGCCTGGGCCGGTGCCCGCCTCGCCCTTCCGCTCAGGGATGTGGATCGCGAGGGAGGACCAGCTCGGGCGCGTGCGCTACGTGCACCCGGACGGCAGCCTGGACATCGTGCTGTTCGCGCCCGACGGGCGCCAGATCGGGCGCGTAACTCCCCCAATGGGCGGCCCGCGCGGCTTCGAGCCGAACTGCCACCCGGACGGCTGGGCGCAGATCGAGAAGCCCGCGCTTCCAGCGACGAGATTCGCATTCCTGCACGATCTGGTGGAGCCGGTGGACCGTCTCCGCGCTTAGCAGCCGCGACAATTCGCGCTCAACCGACAACACGACGCCTTCGCCGTACATGGACTACAACGCACTGCTGAAACGTTTCTATACCGCGCTGCTCGAGGCAGCGAATCCGGAGCTCATGGGCGCAGTGCACACGTTCCGCGCCGACGGTGTGATCGGACTGGACGACATCTTCCTTCCCGGCGTATCGGACGGCTATGGCGAGGCGCCGCTCAAGGTGATGGTCATCGGTCGGGAGCGCCACTATCGCTACAGGGCGCCCCGGGCAGAAGCCCCTGCCGCAAACGCCCGACCGGCTCTATCGATCCGCGAGTATGTCGAACACGGGATGCGGCGACATGAAGAGGTGCGCACGGAGATCTTCGTCAAAGACGCGCACGACTCCGACCTGCTCGGTTTGCTGGTGAGCGTCGCCAAGGCCATCAAGACCGAGGAATCGCCCCTTGGTGCAGGCGTCGTGTACGCAAACCTGTTCGCAGTCGCATTCAAAGGGGGCGATCCGCGCAAGACCGAGGCATGGCCACACATCCGGGACCTATCGAAGGCGCTGCTCGACATCCAGATCGACGTTCTGAAGCCGGACGTTATCGTCTTCGCCAATGGCATCGACTCGGCCCCCCAACGCAAGCTCTTCTTCCCCCACACGCCGAAGAAGCGGAGCAAGGGCGGGGAGGTTGTTCGTTGCACCAACGGCGTGAGCTGGAAGGCGACACACGGGATCGAAGCCGGGCACCTGTACGGCTTCAAGCTGGATGAACGCATCCAGTGCTATCGGATCCACCACCCGTCCTCGCCGTCTCACCGTGCCAAGGCGGCTGCGGCCCGGGTCGTGCTGCTGAAGCTCTTGAAGGAAACGCTCGCGACCAGGACTGCAGCCTTCGCCCAACCCGCCAGCCAGGAACAGTGAGTGGACGCGCAAGCGCCACGAGAAAGCCGGACCTGGAGCCCGGCCTTTGCTTGGGGTGCGGGTGTTTCAGATAGCAGGCTGATCACCGCGCGCCGCGGCGCGTGCCTGCATGCGGACACTGGCGCGGTCCGCCGAGGACTGCACGCGCGTCACGCCCTGCCCGTAGCCTTCCGCATACGGGTTGGCGCTGTGGGCGGCAACGACGCCTTGCGAGCGCACCGAGGCGCGGTCGACGGTGCTGGCGATCTGGGTCACTCCCTGGCCCGCCGCGTCGCTGAACTGGTCGGCGCGGGCGGCAGCGGCGCCGTCGGCGCGCACCTCGGCGCGAGCCTTCACCGACTCGAACTTGAGCACGCCGTGATAGGTCTCGGCGTGGACGCCGGCGGCGGCGACGATGGCGAGCGCAAAGCCGGAGAGGATCTTGGAAGCGGTGTTCATGATGGGTTCCTTCGGTGATTGGGTGATGTGGGAGGAAGTTTGCGCCCGGCAAGGGCCTTTCGGATGTGCGTTTTCGCACCTCCGCATTCATGTCGCGGAAACAATGCCGGGGACCACTGCCCCTCGACCCTCGCGGCGTCGACCCACGCTGATGCTTGATCGCAACGCAGAAACGCCTGCTTCGAGCATCACTGCGGCGAGTGGCCCGTATCCTCGGAGCAAATGGCCCGCACCATCACGAATTCCTCCGCTCGTAGCCTCCCGTGGTTGCAGAACCCGCTCCAAGCACACAAGGAGTGGCGCGCCACGCTGAGCTGGAGCCACGCCGGGGACGAGAGCAACGGCGACGCACTCTACACGGAGCACAGCAACAACCTCTATCAGTCCTTCTGGGGCAAGTTCTGCCGCTGGCTCGCCGCCAGGTCGCTCAAGCTCGACCAGGTCAAGCAGGCCCACATAGAGGACTTCCTCGCATCGCTGCGCGGCCGCAAGAATTCGCCGGCCAGCGTGCGCACCATGCGCACCTACCTGGCCGAGATCCACCGCGTGTTCACGCACCTGGAGGCATCCGAGATCCTGCGCACCAACCCCGCCGCGGTCGTGCTCGAAGGCAAGCGCAGGAAGGCCGAGAGCCGCCTCGAGACGGACCCTCCGCTGCCTCCTGGCCCGACGTTCCTCGCTGCCTACGAGAAGATGGCCGCCCGGATGTTCATCGAGGAGAGCGACGAACTGCGCCAGGGATGGACGCCCGCGCGCAACCTGGCGCTGCGGCTGCTGGTGGCCGAGTGCGGCTTGAAGCTGTCCGAGGTCTGCAAGCTCATCCCGCGCAACATCTCCTTCATGGACGACGGCACGGTGGTGATCCGCTCACCCGGGCACCGCCAGGTCGCCGCCCGCACGCTGGTCGGAAAGCGCCGGCTCGCCGCCTCCCTCGCGCGCTGGATGGAGATGCGATCCCAGCTGCGCGTCGTGAAGTCTCGCCGAGCGATCGCGGAGGGCTCGCGCGCCTCGAACCGCCTGTTCCTCGGCCAGGTCGACATCGCACCAGCCGGGGACGTGGTCGCCGGCGGGCATGGCGCGGCGCGCAGCCCGATCGCCCCGGACCTGGCCGAGCGCGTCGTGACCAGCTGCGTGAAGCGGACCCTTGAGGAGCTGGGCCACCAGGCCGCCTTCCACGGCCCGCAGTTCGTGCGCAACGCCTACGCCGCGCGGCTGATCCATCGCGGGATGAACGACGCCGACGTGTCAGACCAGCTCGGGATGAAGACGACGTTCACGGCGCGGGCGATCCGCGAGAAGCTTCAACTAGTGCAGGCATAGATGCTCAACCAGAAAAATCGCCACGGCGCCACGACGCAGCCGCCCGGCCATAAGGGGCTTGACCCCGTGGCTGTGAATGCTGCGCTGCACGAGGCCCACTGCAGAATCTTCACGCCTGCGGCGCTCGCACCATTCCTTGGGATGCCGGGCCGCTCGGGTGTGTTCCTTCCCATGGCCACCCCCGCCTACTGCAATAGCGTTGGCCGAATCATCGTAGTCGGGCGCGCGCCAAAGGCGTGGCTGAACGAAGTCGATCTGTCGGCGACACCGACAGCGGAATACGTTCGTCGTTCTGCCAAAGCCCACCTCGGTGTGCTGCTCGCAAAACCGGGGAAGCACAAGTTCCTCCAGTTCTTGAAGTGTGGCAGCCAGCGCATGGGCGGTGTCGTCGGCGCGCTGGGCTGGTGCAACCTGTTCGCGACCAGCCATTCAAGGGCCTCGCCTATGTCCATTGCGAGAGACTTTCCGGATGCGTACCAAGCCATCAAGCGCCTCTCGAGAGAGCTTCTGGACGCCCAGTTGAGCATTCTGCAGCCGCAAGTCATCTGCTTTACGACGAACCCATCGCTCGACCAGCAACTCAAGTGCCACTTCGGCGAACGGATGGGTCCCATCACCGTTGAGAATGAAGGCGCCCGGCTGCGCTTTCACCTTGATGGCATTCCCGCCTGGCGCATCAACCACCCGATGCACCTGGCGAAGCTCGAACGGAAAACCGCGCTCGCGGAAATGATCTCGGTCGCAAAGGCCGCTGCCACCCGTGAGACGGCCTAGCCGGATCGAGGCGGCCTGATCCCGACATCCGGATCGGCGTCGTACGGCCATCCCAGCTCATAGCTGCCCAGCGGAGCCGGCGCTGAATCGTTCGCGGCGCGCCTGTCACCTTCCCTGCGCACGATCGGCACATAGGCATCCCAGCGGACCGCCGTCATCACCATCTCGTCGATCTTCTCGCGTATTGCACTCGCAGGGACCAGCAGCCTGAAGCGTTCCAGGGTGGCCGCCTTCAACGCCGGCGAGCTCGACATCTTCAGAAACGTCTGGTCGGCCTCCTCGACCGTTGAGAACCAGCAGGCCGAGGTGCCCGTCACCGCACGCGGGTCCACGGCGATGCAGTGCACTGACCTGCTCGCCGGCGATCCGACAGAAGCCGGGGCCAACGCAATAGATGCTTGAGGACCGGCATGGCCGGAACGTCGGGAGAGGAATGAAGGGAGTCGTGCCACAGTCTGCCTTGCGGTATTCGTGTCTGTGCCGGTATTCTGTTGCGAACTAACAATTCCACGATTTTTTTCTGTAATCGAGCAGAATCCCGACGGACCTCCGATCGAAGGAAGCCCTTCCCCACATCGCGTCTCGAAGCCCTGTATGACCGTCTTCAACATCGCAATCACCATGGACATCGTCTGCGCAGCCATCAGCATGGCCGGCAGCCTGCTCGTGGCGCGCTATGACCGGTGGTCGTACCTGGGCTGGATGGCCTGGCTCGTCGCCAACGTTCTCTGGATCGTCTGGGCGTTCACCGCGCCGACGGCGCCCGTGTGGGGCGTTGTCGCCCAGAACGTTTTCTTCTTCTACACCAGCGTGAAGGGCTACCTGGCCTGCCGCAAGTCCATGAAGTCAGCAGCGGCCCCTGCTGTTGCGCGGTCTGGGCTTCCGGCGTCGTCCTGAACGCCCTCCCCCGCGCCCTTCTCTGAATCACATGACCACCCAGCACCTGGATCTCCGCAGGCTACCCACTCCCAAGATCGAAGCCCTCCGCGGCAAGTTCGAAGGCCATCTACGAACCACCTTGTTTCAAGGCCTGCCGGACGGCACCGTGCGCCAGCTCCTCGAGCGCGTGGGCGCCGGCTACGCCGAAGGTCACATCGATGCCGCATGGAACGGATTCCAATGGGGCGGCGATCACGTGCGAACCCTGGTCCAGGAAGCACTGCATCAGCTCGAAGACGATCACAAGCCGGCCGAGGTCCGCGAAGTCGGCGCAGCGCCCGCGGATGCCGCGCGCCCGAATGCTGAAGCCGTCGCCGCCTCCTACTATCCGTCTACCAACGGCGAGGAGATCGACTGGGCTCTTCCCCTCTTCGACAGCGACGGAAACCAGCACCGACTTGTCGAGCTCGGGGGCATCCAGGTGGTCACCCGCCACTCGTTCGCCTTCGTCATCTGGGACCGGAGATCGCTCACGATGGTCAACAACCCCGACGACACGCCGTTGACCATCGGGAACACCCCATGTCGCCTGAGGAGCGCGAGCGCCGGCGCCAAGTGGGCGCAGCAATGCTGGGCGACCTGCATGCTCAGGTTGCAGCGCAGCGGGCGGAAGACGACCAAGAGGACCGCAGCTCGGCTCCGCGCGTCTGATCGAGGTGGTCGACATTCCCGTCATCGCTCTCTTCGTGGCTGCCATCGCGTGCGGCTTCGTCGGCGCGCTCGTCGGTGCAGCATTCGTGGTGAACTCCCTGCGCAAGGGCCAGATCGCCGTGCGGACGGTTGAGCTGCCGCGGCAGCTCATGGCTCTCGACTCACTCAGCGTCTCCACCAACTTCGTGGAAGAGGACGGCCGGGTTGTCATGAGCATGAAAAAGGAGATCCAGTCATCGCAAGTGCAGGCTGAGACGGTGCAGGCCTGGCTCGACGACAACGACCTGGTCGCCCAGTTCAAGGGGCGCGACTTCAAGGTGCCTCCCCCGACGAGCAATCCCTGGAAGGCCACACAGTGAGTGCCGCATTCCAGCGCATGAGCGCGGCAGAGTACCGCGCACGCATGGGGCTTGCCCCGGCGGGCACGCCTGAGGGCGAACTCGCGCCAGAGCGCTTGCGGGTTCGAGGCGGAGCGCTGGCGCTGGTCAAGCCCGACGCGCTGGCTGACGCGGTGTCCAACCCGAATCCTGTCGCGCTTGCGCCCGACATTGAAGCGCCTGCCCGGTCTCGCAAGCCCCGCAAGCTCACGCTGACGAGTGGCCACCCGACGGAGGACCAGATCCACCGGGCCTGTGCGGACTGGGTCTTCGCTCACGAGGGGATGTACCCCTTCCTGCGCTGGCTCATGCACGTGCCCAACGGCGGCCTGCGCAGTCGGGGCGAGGCCGGAAAGATGCGCGCCATGGGCGTGCGCAAGGGCGTCGTGGACTGGATCCTTCCATTTCCGAGCCCCGCTGGCCGATATACCGGCTTGGCGATCGAAGTGAAGTCCCACCGCGGAACGGTGAGCGACGAGCAACAAGATTTTTTGGACGACGCGGCTGCTGCCGGCTGGCTCGCCGCCGTCGCCCGTTCAAGTGATGAATTTGTGAAGGTAGTAGAGCAATGGATCCGAGAAAGACCCTGATCGATGAGCACGCGCGGCGGCGCATCGGCGAGGCCATGGGAGAGCCAGCAGAAGTCGTCTGGCGCGTGATGGACCATGAGGAGATCAACTGCGCCCGTGAGTTCAACCGCAGCAACTCCAGACACCCCGAGCGGGACTGCAGGACCTGGATTGCTGAGCGCGACAAGCTCCACGCCGAGCACAAACCCGGCTACCAGGCGCGCCCCTACGAGGTCTTCCCCAACTACCTAGGCCTGACGAACGCCGGTGCGCGCTTCGTCAATTGGGGCCTCATGCAGCTGGACGAGCCCGGCCGCGAGAACCTCTACACGCGCATGCTCGGCAGCGAGACGGTCGTGATTGCCCTCGCCGCCATCCTTTTCCCTGAGCCCACCTGATCGCACCTGACGCGACGCGAACGATGTCCACTCTCGAACAAGCACCCGCATCCAGCTTCCTCTTCTTCACGGGCAACGGCTCCGACAAGGTCTATCAGGCACACCTGCGGCAGAAGGATGCCGGCTGGGTGGTCGACTATGGGAATGGTCCGCGCGGCGGCTCCCTACGCACCGGCACCAAGACGGCAACGCCCCTCGCCTACGAGGCGGCCAAGAAGATCTACGACAAGCTGGTGCGCGAGAAGACCTCGGGCGGCTACACCCCGGACCAGTCGGGCACGCTCTACACCGCGAGCGACCTCGCGGGGCGCAAGAGCGGCGAGCTGCCGCAGCTGCCCACGGCGATCACCGAGGACCAGGCCGAGCTGCTTATCAGAGACACGCGCTGGGGTCTGCAGCAGAAGGCCGATGGCGAGAACCGCATCCTGATCGTGGAGGGCGCCGCGGTCCGCGGCACCAACCGGCGCGGCCTCTTCGTCGACATCCCTCAGCACTGGAGAAGCCTTCACTCGGACGGCCGCACCGTCATCGCCGGCGAGCACGTCGGCGACCGCTTCATGGCCTTCGACTTGCTGGAGTTCAAGGGCCAGGACTTCCGGGGCCGCCCGTTCCTCACCCGCTTCAACGAACTCGAACAGATCGCCAGGTCCATCCCATGGATGGAAGTGCTCGAACTGAGCGTCGCCACGGAGGACAAGCGCTGCCGAGCAGCCGAAATCCTCGCGTCGAATGGCGAAGGCTTCGTCTTCAAGCGGCTTGAGGCCCCCTTCGAAGCCGGCCGCAGCGAGGACAGCCTGAAGTTCAAGTTCACCGAGACCTCCACCTGCCTGGTGCTGCGCCAAAACGCCCAGCGCTCGGTCGCGGTGGGCCTGCGCGACGACAAGGGCGCCATGGTCGACTTGGGCAACGTGACGATCCCGCCGAGCGAGGCCATGCCCGCCGTGGGCAGCCTGGTCGAAGTGCGATACCTCTACCGCTTCAACGACGGCAAGTTCGAGCAGCCAGTCTTCAAGATGCCGCGCCCGGACATGACTGAAGAGGCCGCGGTGCTCTCGCAGGTGACGCGAATCAAGATGCGAGGTGACGAACGTTCAGAGAGCGGGGACGAGGAAACCGACGAATGCCTCGAAGATCGCCCTCGCGGCTGATCCCGTATCTGCGGCCGCGCCGCTTTGTCTAATCGAACCGACGGCGAACAACCCTCGCGTGCGGCGCAACGCCAAGATGTCAAGGTCCACTTTTCCCCGTCCCCGGTGGACAGCTCTGTGGACAAGTCCATGAGCAACCACTCGGAACCGCATCTGGCGTGGCTTCCCTTGGGGTGCTCACAGAACAGGCAGACAGAATTTTTTTTAGAACGTGTTGGCCAATGCTCTCCCGACAACTGTCGGGGCGTCTCAGACACCTTGATTCCCCGAATTCCCGCGCTTCAATCTCACTCACCTCACCTTCTTGGAAAGCCGGTCCATCAAGCGCCGCGTCTCCAGCAAACCAGCCTCCTCCTCGAGCCCGTCATCGGCCACCTCGCCGCCGATCCAGCTGCGCTCGAAGATGACCTTTATCCAATCCTCTCCGAATCCTCTGTAGAGCGGAAGCCTGCGCAGCATGGGATGCGCCAGCATCGTGCTGACGAACTCCCGCGGCCGCTGGCGCAGGAACGGACGCACCGTGAGTTCCGGTCGTCAGGTCCATGCGCATGGTCTTGCCCACCAGGTAGCCGAACTCCGGAAACGGGCACGCCGGCTTCGCATCGAAGTTGAACGAGAGGTAGGCGAGGTTCCAGGCCTCAAGGTCGTCCCTGAACGCAGGAATCGTGCTCGGGCCGCAGAACACGCCGTCGACGATCCGCCCGTAGTCCTCGATCGGCTTTGCTGAATACCTCACTCGATTGCCCTCACTCGAACGCCTCTTCCATTGGGGGCCGAGCCTACCAGTTCGCGCTGAGCACCTGCCCGCGCAATCGTGACCGCCTTTGCGCTTGCCATAGCGCGATCGCTGTTGCGGTCTGTGGCCGGGTTCGAGTTCGGCTAGCACGGCCGCGAGCCGGAGCCAATGCCCTAGCGCAACTGCTGTTGCGGCCCGTATGCTGGGTCGACATGAACCGACTCTCCACAAGCTCGCAGCGCTACGGCGGCGCGGCACTCAGGTTTCCCCCTGCGGGCAGCAACCAGAACCGCCCACTATCCGAGGCGTCGGCCTCGCTGCCCGGCGGCCAGCCCTTCATCGGATGGGCCCGGCATGCTCCGGCCGGCAGCGCCAGCCACGAGGTGAGCTCTCGGGGGGACAGCCGCTTCAGCGCCCTCTTCGCACGCCTGAAGGACGGCAGGACCATCGAGGAGGCGTGGCAGCTCGACTGCAAGGGGTATCGCACCCTCGGGAACGACTGGCGCCTCGGCAAGGGGAAGCAGCCGCTGCGGGCCATCGACCAGTGGGGCGAATACCTGGGACTCTGGCGCACCTGGGCCGCAGAAAATCCGCAGGCCATGGCGGAACTGGGCGCGCTGGCCCAAGGCCGATTCCTCACCGACATGTTCGCGAGCAGCCCAAACTCGCAGGCCCGCGCCCTGGCGACGCTGTTAGCCGAGGCCAACGGCTGGCGCCTAGCGGAGCCGAGCGGCGGCACCGGCGCCAGGCCGAGCGCCCAGGTTCAAGGTCAGCCGGGCCTTTTCAGCCCGACTCCAGCGCCCGGCGGGGCACCTGTTGCGTGAGGGAAACAGAACCGCGCGTAGCAATTTCGGAGCGTTCAGAGGGAAGCATCGTGAACGGTTTCCACGAACTTCATTGATTCCGCTACGATACTCTGACGCGAACGAAAGGGGCGAGCAACGACGCCAGGAATCGGGCGCTCGAAAGACTCACATGACACCAACCAGCCTCGACCTCTTCGCCGATCCCGAAATCGCCGGCGCTCCAGCGCTCCAGCCTGTCGGCATCCCCAGTTCGATCACTGCCACCGGCACGGGCATGCCGCCCGAATGGGGCCCGTACGCCCTCGACATCGTCTTCGCGGACCGCAAGCAGTACCGCAAGGCCTACCTCACTCCAGCCGCATCTGCCGACCTCGTGCACGCTCTCTGGACCTACGCGCTGGCCCGCCATGAATCGACGATTGCCCAGCGCGTGGCCGACACCTCGGTACTGCTCGGGCACCGCTCGCGCAAGGACAAGCTGAACGAGGCGCTGTGCCTCATCGAAAGCCACGGCATCATGGGGCAAGACATCCCGCCCGCCCGCGAGTTCGGCCCATCGTTCGATCTGCGGCACCTCGCCGGAGAGTCGCCCTTCCCAGTTGCCGAGACTGCTTGATGGAGCGCCTCACCCGCGCCCAGCTCGACCAGCTGCGCCTCGAGCTGGCCGAGATCGCCGCTCGCGCGCCGCGCTTCGTTCGTCAGGCGCGCAACCAGGCCGGCCGCGACTTCGTGATCGGTGATGTCCACGGCGCGTTCGACGAGGTCTGGAAGGCCATGAAGCTGGCTGGCTTCGATCGCTCGCGAGACCCCCTTTTCAGCGTCGGGGACCTGGTGGACCGGGGGGTGGGTTCCCATCGTGCCGGACGCTTCCTCGCGCAGCCCTACGTCTTAGCCGTCCGAGGCAACCACGAGGCCGATCTGATCGATCTCCACATGGACAACGACGATCCGGACGAGACGCGCGGAGTGCTCGCGCGCATCAACGTGAACCTCCCCCGTCAAGCGCTGACGCGCTGTGATGGGGGCATCCGGATACCTTCCGCATAGGACCGAGCCTAGGCAGAGATTCGGAGGTCTGCGTCATTCGAGGCTTGCACCTCGACTGGCGACTGACGATCTCCTGACACGGACGTAACTTCGAGCCGTTCCAGCTCTAGAGCCGTTTCGCGTTTCCGCGCGAAGGCCACTCGCTTCCTCTTGTTCGTTTCGCTTTTGGGCAGTTCGCCCCTGAGGATCGCCTCGATCGCCAGCCACTGGAGCACCCGCGCTGCATTGACATCCGCGTTGGCCTCGTGACCACATCCCACGCAGTGGAAGGTTTCCTGGTCCAAACGGTTGTTTGCATCGCAGCATCCGCACTTGGCGCACGTCTGTGACGTGAACGCCGGCGGCAGCGTGTAGACGAGCTTGTTGCGCTTCTTCGCCTTGTACGTCGTGAAGCGCCGGACCGAGCCCCAGGCGCTGCGAAGTATCGCGGCGTTGAGTCCGGCCTTGGCGGCGGAGCCGTTGCGGGCCCAGCGCTGCCGCATCCTGCCTGGGGCGAGGTGCAGCGGTCATGTTCTTTATCTGCAGGTCTTCGAAGGCGAAGACCCGTGCATCGGAGTTGACCAGCGCATGGCTGGTCTTGTGCGCGAAGTCCTGACGGACGTTGGCGCAGTAGGCCGTCTGGCGCGCAGCGCGCTTCTTGAGCTTCCGGTAGCCTGCGCTCGCGCGCATCTTGCCGTCCGTCCCCTTGACGTTGGGGGAACGCGCCATGCGACGCTGATAACGACGCCTGCGGATCTCGGCGCGCGCCATGCGTTCCTTCTGCACATCGGAGAAGTCCCAGGCCTTGCCGTCGCATCCCATCAGCGGCACCTTGACCCCTCGGTCGCCGGACCAGACCCTCTGCTCGAGGTCCGCCAGGCCCTGGACCTCGTACAACAGTTCCTCTGCGCTGCGCTCGATGCGTGGTTCAAGCTGTCCAGGCCGGGCATGCTCAAGAGCCAGGCCCTCGTAGCTGAAGCTCACGAACCACTTGCCGTTGGGCTACGACCGAGATGACGATCTGCTTCCCCATCTCCCAGGCACGATGGGCCTGGAACGACAGCGCCCAATAGGGTTGGCCTTAGTGCCCAGCTCGATCACCCAGCCTTGCCGGTCAGAGCGCCCGGCATAGGGCAGCGTAAGAAGCGGAAGAGTTCGCTGGTCACCAGCACCGACTGGCGCCCATAACGCTCTTGACCTTGGGTGCGCCTCCCAGGCCCGCCGGAAGCGCTGCAGCCCGTGTAGAAGCGAAACGCTCCATTGCGCAGGATCTGCGAAGGTACATCACTGAGGAAGCCCGTCTCGCTGGTGATCAGATGCGAGTAGGCCTGGTTGTCCGACGGAACGCCGCCTTCAGCGCGAACGCGATCTCGCTCGCGCGTCTTGGCATTCCTGATGAACCGCTGGTGTCCGATCCACATGCGCAGATGAGCCACAAGACTTGAGTCTGGGCTTGCGCTAAATCGGACGCCGGATTGCATTGAGCGCAGTATCTACAATGCCTGGGATTATGTACAGTGTTGTGAGGCGCCCGTGCAACATCGCTCGAAAGGATTGCGCCGCTTGAACCGCGACTCGGCTCCGCACTCTCTCACGAGCCCTCCCGAGAAAGGCCGGGCCCGACTGCACCGACGCCCTACGTCTCCTACTCCGAACACCTGACCAACGCAGACGGGAGCGCTTCGTCAGCAAGCCCACGGGGTCGCAGTTCTGCCCCGTCTGCAGCGAACACAAACCGGTCACTGGCGGTCAGTTCCGCAGGATCGCGGGCCGCTCGCAGTTCATCTCAGCGACGCGTGCGCGGTGAAGATCGGCCTCAAGCCAAGGGCTGCTGCGGCACATTGACAACAAGCCCGACGCTCTCAACAGTCAAAGTAGTACCTACTTGATACGTGCCCTGGCACATATCGAAGGCTCGCGCGCTTTTTTTGCGCGTTGCTCTAGCGCGAATTGAGTCCGCGTCGATACTATGAATTGTCATTAAATCACTCGGAAGCATTCATGCAGAAAAAGGTTCTCTCTCCGATCGCTCTGGCTCTGGTAACCCTCGCCCTGGTGGGCTGCGGTGGCGGCGGCGGTGGAGGCGGTGGTGGTGGATTCCTGCCGATCGCCGCGGCCCCAGCTCCGGCGCCCGCGCCGGCTGCGCCGGCACCGGCACCGGCAGCCGATCCGGTCCAGAGCTTCCGGCCGCCCCCCCGCCGCCCACCTCTGGCGATTCGACGCTCGTGACGAGCATCAATGCCGCTACCTACACGGCCGGCTCGGAGGAGTTGGCGGCCTTCGCCAAGCTCAACGCTGAGCGTCAGACCTGCGGTTTCGGTCTTCTGCAGCAGAGCACTCAGTTGGACACGGCCGCCTCCGGTCATGCGAACTACCTCCTTCGCAACAACAAGGCCGGCCACTTCCAGGACCCGAGCGATCCGTTCTTCACCGGTAACAACGCGCTTGACCGCGCCAATGCTGCCGGCTATTCACGTTGCTCGTTCTCGACGACAACGCGGACATCACCGGCGGCAGCGCCAACCTGATCACAGGCCTCGGCGTGCAAGCTCTTCGCGGGCTGCTGAGTGCCCCCTACCATGCTCTCAGCCTCCTGAGCCCCGAACTGGACATCGGCATCTCGATCAAGAGCAGCGACGCCACGGGTACCACCGGTACCTTCGGCCCGCGTTCGATCCACCAATTCAATCTGGGCCTCGCGCAAGGGGCTGCGTCGCAAAAGCCGAGCAGCGCGGCGGTCCAGACGTACCCGTGCGACGGAACGATCGGCACGGCGCACACGCTCAGGAACGAGACTCCAAACCCGATCCCGGGTCGCGATCTGAATGCCAACCCCATCGGACAGCCGATCCTGGTTGCAGTTCGCCCGGGTCAGGGCATCGCCATCTCGAGCGCCTCGATGAAGGCGAAGGTCAGCGGCACCGTCGTGGCCCTGCGCCCCGTCATGACGAAGTCCAACGACCCGAACGGAATGCTGAACCCGAGCCAAGCCGTTCTGATGCCCGATGCGCCGCTGAGCCCCAACACCGAGTACGAAGTGAGCATCGTCGGCAACAACACCACGCTGACTTTTGACGGCTCGAACTGGGTCAGCACCGGCACCAACCCCGCGATCACGACCAACTCGACCGGTGCCTTCACCAAGACGTTCTCGTTCACCACGGGCGGTTAACCTCTCGCCCTAGCCGCTCAGCGCTGCGCCATCTCCAGGAGGGTCTCGTGCCCTCTTGCAGATGGCGCGTTTCATTGGAGAGAAAACGATCAGTGTGGCAATCCTGGATCGCAGGCCTATCGTTCGCGCGGGGCTCGAGCTGTTCCTGACGGGCTTCCGGATCTACGCTTTGCCGGACATACGGGCGACGCGGGAGAGGTGGTGAGCCTTGTGCGGACAGAGGACGTGCAGGTGCTCATCTGCTCCCTGTCGCATGCGGTCGACGTCCTCAGGGAGACTCGCGAGCATTGCTCGGAACTGGCTGTCCTGGTGCTCTCGGATGTACCCCCAGACGAGCTCGTCGTTCAGGCGGTTCGCTCGGGCGCCAAAGGGCACCTTCAGGCCGATGCGAGGCGGGCGGAGTTTCTGGATGCGATTCGCGCGGTTGGCACGGGCCTCACCCACCTCTCGGCATCCCTGGCGGAGCAGGTGATCGTCAAGAGGGAGGAGGCGGCCAAGTCCCCGCATGAGACTCTGTCGGAACGCGAGTTCCAAGTGTTCATGAAGCTCGCTCAGGGGAGCTCCGCCCTCGAGATCGCGAAGTCACTGGCCCTCAGCGCCAAAACTGTTGCCACCTATCGGTCTCGCGTCCTTGAGAAGATGCAGTTGGCCAGCAACAGTGACCTCACCTACTACGCCATGAAGAATCGCCTCATGGCTTGAGCTGGACGCACCCCAAGAAGAAAGCCGCCTCTAAGGGCGGCTTTCTTCTGGCCGGAGCCAGAATGCTAGATCGCGGCCGCATGGTGAGCCGCGCAGATCCGCTCTACCAAGGACGCGGATTCACCGCCTGGCAGTACGCGATCCATTGAACCCCACCCAACGCCAGGGCACAGTCCGCAATGGCCAGATTCCAGGTCGCATCCACGCGCCCAGCGACCGCGTTCGCCGTAGCCTGGGCGTTGTTTGCTCGGTTCCACGCGTCCGCAGCGGTGTTGGCGGCGTAGTTCGCAACGTCCCCAGCCCAGTTGGCTGTGGCCTGGGCGTTGTTGCCCACTTGGGTCGCATAGGTCGCCTGGTTGTTCGCCACCGTGGCCGTCCACTGCGCGTTATTGATGCCGGCGTTCAAGTTGGCCACGATCTGACTGATCGGGGCGGCAGCGACCTGCGACCCAGCCGTCGAATTCGCCACCTGGAACGTCTGGGCGAATGCTGGGAGCGCACAAGCCACCGCCAGACCGGCGGCCAAGAGCTGGAGCGATCGGGCGAGAGTGTTGAGTTTGCGCATGGTGTCCGTTCACCTATCGTAGAGATTTCGGTAGCGCATCTAGGAAGCTTTTTGGCAACCAGAAATGCGTCTGTGGCGTCGTATGCTCACGAAGTGTAACGTTTTAATTACTTGCTTGTGCGTTTCTTTTGGCATTCGTTGGCAAGAACAGGGGGGTGATGCGTCAATTGAAGTAGCAATACACGTGGGCCACGGCTGACGATCCGGCAGGCATTGGTCCGGACGCACCGGTCAAGAGTCTCACCTGCCAGACGGCCCCCAGGTCGTTTGCAAAGCGGGCGAAGCCCCCGTCACTCGTGGACTCGGTCTTCGGAATCAGCTGAATGATGGGTGATGCGGTGGGATTGCCAGGATTGGCGCAGGTCGGCTTGGGAACGTTCTGCATGTCGATCACTTCCACCGATCGAACGAATACCAAGTTTGTCGTGATGTCCTCCATCCGCCTCCACACCGCGCCGCCTCCCTGCGGGTTCACTCTGCAGAGCATCGCCTTCTTCACGCCCGCCACCGCGGCCGAGTAGCCCACCTGACCCGGGGTCGTGCACGCGGTGTTGTCGAACGCAGGCGCGAGAAACTGCGTCATCGAGGTCCAGCGCCCGCCCGTGCAATAGAGCATGAGACCGTCGGAGTCGGAAGCGCCCTGCCCTTCCAGCGAGCACGCGCCGCCGTCAACAGCAGACGTTGTGAGCGGCGTCCAACGCCCTGAGGAGCACACTACGAGCGAGCCGGAAGCCTCGGTCGCCGAAAGGCCGAGGGCGCCTGCCTCGACGCACGCCGTGCCCTTCGTATAGCTGCCGGTCGGAATCAGCCGCCTGCCGGCCATGCGGCCCGACGTCACCACCGCGGCTTCGCCGCCACTGTTCGCAGCTATCGCGACGTAGTTGCCGTTCGCTCCAGTGAACCCGGCACCCTGGTCCGTGGCCAGGATGCTGCCACTGGCGACCATGTCCTGGGTATTGACCCCCTTCAGCCCTGCAGGCACGGCGACCGGGTCCGCACCACCGAACCCGCCGCTGCCGACGACACTCACGTTGCCCGCCGCGGCGACGTTGCCCGTCAGACTCGACGTTCCGCTGATGGCCAGGTTGCCCTGAGCGCTCAGATCTCCCCTCAGATCAGGGTTCCGTGTGTCCCGAACCCGAACGAACTGCTGGAACATGGCCGTGTTCAGGGTCGCGCTCGAGCAAACCGTCCCGGCCACTGCGCCGTTCGGGTTCGCGATGTTGAGGGACGGGCCCTTGATCATTGCCGGCGCGGTGTACGAGGACTGGCCGCCGGTGCCGTTCTGCTGGTCGACCATGACCTGCGCCAGGTCGTAGCGGATCTCTGGACGACCGAGGGTCACGCCTGTCGTGGTGCACACGTTCGTCACAATCGTGCAGCCGACGCCTGGGCAGTTGGTCTTCACGACATCGATGCGCAGGCTCTGCCGAGTCGGCATCGCGCCAGGTCCCGAGGGGAAACCGCCGGGAAGCTTCTGGTCCGTCACGAGCTCGGCGATCGTCGGTGCAATATCGTTCACAACGCCCGGAATATCAACCCCGTTGCCTAGATCGTCGAAGTGACTCAGCGCGTACTGCTCGGCAGCGCCCGCGACCTGCTTGAGGTAGCTGCCCGCCGATACGCCGATCTGCTCTTCGGAGAGCTTCGCGAGCTGCGCCTGGCCGTAGATCGACAGGATCGCGATGATGCTGATCGTGACGATGAGTTCGACAAGGCTGAAGCCTTGCTGCGCGCGGCGCGCACGCCCGGGTTGCTGCGGGAAGCGTGGGGTCATGTTTCGAGGAAGGGGAAATGCAGAATCGGAGCGGGCCCGTGTCGAGTGGCCAGATCCCGAGGACCCGGCCGCGCCGAGATCAGCGGAAGGTGAAGACGAACGTGTTCGTGTCGCCGTCGGTGCAGGCGTTCTGTGCGATACCACCGTTGTAGGTGGAGCCAACAGCCTTTGCGGCCGCGCCGTTGATCGTGATCACTTCAGCGACGCGCGACAGCTGGGCAGCCAGGCCCGGGCAGGCGGCGTTGTTGACCGTCGGCAGGGTCACAGTGAAGGAGTCGCCGGCGCTGGTGATCGTCGACGAGGCGACGGTGATCTGCGCACCCGTCTCGCCCAGGTCATGCTGCACGGTCGCCGTCGCGCCGCTGCCGCTGACGGTCAGCGAGGACGACAGGCCGCGCGCGGTGTTCGCGAAGATCGCGGTGGCGGCTGCGCCGACGCCCAGGTTGTTGTACGGGGTCACGCCCTGGCCGGCGAAGTTGCCGCGGATCGAGGTCACCGTCTTGTTGACGTCGTTTGCCGTCGGCTCGACCTTGCCGTTGATGATCACGCCGCGGGCGTACGGCACGGCGAACAGGGCCAGCAGCGCGCCGATTGCGATCACGACGATCAGCTCCACGAGCGTGAAGCCCTTGACGTTCTTCTTCGAGGCGAAGCGGGTGTTGCGGAAGTTCTTCATTTGCTTGAGGTCCTTAGGGTGAAGATCGGGTTGGAAATCGATTCGGTAGGGGAGTAGTTACTTGGTGCTGTAGTACGCGGACATGACGCCCTTCATCTCGTAGATGACGCCGAACTGGGTTGCCATCACGCCGATCACGCAGCAGACGGCCGAGATCAGCATGACCCAGCGATAGAGGGCCATGCGCTTGAGGATCTTGGCCAGCATCGTCTTTTCGACGTAGCGGCCGGTCTCCTCGAAGCCTTCGGAGAAGCCACGCGCCTCCTGCATGTCCTGCAGGAAGTAGTACATCTCCATCGACAGCAGGTTCGTGCGGAACGGTTCGGTACCGACCGCGCCGGTGGCATCGACGCCCTCGGCGATCTGCTCGACGCGCCAGCGCAGCCAGGGCGAGCGCACGGAGCGCGCGAACGTGTTGAGCGACTCGCTCAAGGTGAACATCGTGTTGCCCCGCTTGCGCGTGAGCGTCGCCATGGTGGCCAGGAACAGCGCACCCTTTACGTCGCGCACCACACGGTAGAGCGCCACGTTCGCGTCAAGCCAGTCGCGCACGCTGCCGGTGAGGTTGTTCACCGTCCAGTGCAGCGTCACGATCACGCAAGCCAGCAGCAGCACCAGGTACAGGCCATACCCCTTCACGTTCTCCGCCCATGCGTTGAAGAACGTGCCCTTGGGGCCCCATTGGTCCAGCGGGATGAACGAATAGATCTCCTGGAGCTTCGTAGCCGAGAACCACGGGAAGATCGTGAGCATCACGACGGCGATCACGAGGCCCACCGCCGCGGCGGCCAGCGTGCCCACCGACTCGTTGCGCACCTGATCGGACAGGCGGGCGATACGCGACACGTCCCGCAGCGCCGCGAGCAGCGCGCCGGCGCCCGCGTCCTGAGCCACGTCGATGATGGCCACTTCGTCGTCCGGCAGAGTGCCGCGCCAAGCCGCCGACAGGTTCGCGCCGTTGGTCGCATACTCCTCGGCCCAGTAGGCGGAAAGCTTCGCCCGGGCCGTGGATCCGTAGCGGTCGGCATCTTTCTCGAAGATGCTCAGCAGCTTGATGTCGCCCTTGCCGCCGTCGAGCTTGTCGGCGATGTAGGTGTAGTAGTCGGCGCGTTGCCGGCGGAACTTGGCTGCAGCCTGGCTGATCGCGAAGGGAACCTTGACGGCCATTTACACAACCTCCCTGGCATTAGCTGAAGCCGGCGCCGCCGCCGGATGCAGCGGCACGACGGCCGCGGACTGGGCGCGCGAGGCGTCATACTTCTCGGGCACCGGCACGTGGCTGGTGTTGCGCCGAGCTGCGGCAGCGCGCTCGTGATTGCGGCGGTTCTCGACCGTCTCGAAGCTCATGAAGCGCGGCTCGATCTCGCGGGGGTCGATCAGCCCGACGTACTTGCCGTCTTCGGTCGTGCCCCGCACGGCCTTGTAGATGGCGCATTCCATCGTGTTCTTGCCCGTCAGGTCCTCATCGTCGTACCGCTCCGATGCCATCGAACGCCAGTACTTGAAGAGCTTCAGCGCGCCGTCGGCAGCGCCGATGTACTCGAGCATCTGCTCGTCCGGCTCCACCATTTCGCTGACCACCGTGCGGCCAGAGAAGCCGTTGAGCTCCGGCAGCTCGTCCTTGATGCAGAACTTGCAGCCGCGCGAGTTGCGCATGCGATAAACGTCGCGGCTGATGCCGTACAGGCGTTCCAGGCGGTCGAAGTAGCGGTTGTGCTCGGCCAGCTGCTCGGGATTGAGCGTGAAGGCATGGGCGAAGTCATTGGGCGACAGGGCGCAGTGCGGGCAGTTCGTAGGCAGGAGCGCCTGGTACACCAGGAGCTTCAGGATGCCCGGCGTGGCCAGTACCTCGCGGTTGATGGCGATCGCAGGCGACGCAAAGCGCTCTGCGATACCGAGGCTGGAGCGCGCGTGGGTCGTCGTGTACACGCTGTGGCCCGACTCGACCACCTGGCGGGCAACCAGGCCCGTTTCCCGGTCGCGGATCTCACCCAGGTAAAGCGCATCGAGGGCGGAGCGGTACAGCGCGCGCGTCGCCGACAGGAAGGACTTGTCGTCGCCGGCCTGTGCCAGGTCGCGGGTGATGGTCTTCTGGTAGGCGTTCTTCAGTTCCAGCTCGACCGGATCCTCGAAGGACTGGATCTTGATGTCCGTGGGCAGCATGTTGATCATCTGCACCAGCGAAGTCGACTTGCCCGAGCCCACCACCCCGGCCAGGACCACCATGCCGCCTTCGGAGTTGATCACCCGGCGAATGATGTCCATCTGGCTCTTCAGGTAGCCGGCTTCATCCAGCGAGCGGATCGCTGCCGATTCGCCCAGGCGCTGAATCCGGGTGGTGACCACGACACCCTTGTCGATGGCCATGCCGCTCCAGCGCAGGCGCACACGCGCGCCATCGGGGATCGCGGGGCTGCGCGGCAGGTTGATCTTGACCAGCGCCTGCTGTTCGACCTTCATGTCGAACTGGGGCGAGGCACCGCCGCCGGACTTCTGCCAGGCAATGCCGAGCATGGCGATCACCGTGTCCGTCGGCAGCAGGAAGCGCTCGGGGCGGATGTAGCGGCCGCCGATCTTGAAGCAGATCTGGCTCTTGGCGGCCTCGCGATCCACGGCGAAGTCGATATCGTCGGCCTTGTTCGCGTAGGCCCAGGACACGACGTCGGTGAAGGCCGACATGAGCGCGTTCTTGGTCGGGTCACGCGAGACATCCCGCTCGAACTGAAGGCTTGACTGGGTGATGTCACCCTGGGACAGCGCCAGCACCAGGCCGGAGCTCGCGAAGTAGCCCTGGATGTGGGTGTCGACGAGATGATAGTTGCGCTTGGCCAGCTGGTTGACGACAGCCTCGACCTCCTCGCGCTTGGCCTTTTCCTTGTCCACGAAGAGCAGGACCACCTTGTCGGTCGCACGCACCTTGGCGACTGCGATCGAGGCGTACAGGTGAGGCGCGAGCTTCACCTCTTCGTTGATCACCTTGTCGAAGAGGATTTTGGCAAGGTCGTCGGCCATGGCGATGGGCGTGCGACTGAACCGCACTCCACCCCAGTTGGAGATGTCAGAGGCCTCCGCCGCGGGCGCAGCCGGCTGGCCGGTCGAGACGGTCCGACGTGAGGCCGGCGCCGCTCCAGCTGCACCTGGTTTGCCAACCGTGCGCGCGCCGGAAGCGACACGTGCTGCGGGGGCTGCTGCCTTGGCTTTCGATTTACCGAATCCGAACATTACTGGCGTGTCCGTTCGTGGTCAGTTGGTGGCAGCGGGTTGCTGAGCCAGCCCAGCGTCGGCCGGAAGGGGGAACGGTCCTGAAGCCTGCCCCGTAGCGCGCGGAGACGCCTTCAGAGGCAGGGACGGAGCGCCCAGGGAGCTGTACGGGGTCGGAATGCCAGGAGAAGCCAGAGCGGCGGAGCCCCCGGCCTTCACGAGGTCGCGAGCCGCATCGAGGTTGACCGGGAAGGGACTGATACCCGTCCACTTGCCGGTGGGGCAGGCCGCGGCAGGCACGCCCCGGCTGGCGGGCTTGAGCACGACGGCACGGTCCGCGATCTTGGCGATCACACAGCTACCAACGCGAGCCCCCGCGCGGACTCGTTCATACGATTCCCCGTTGAAGCCGATGTTGGCCCGCAATTCATCGCCGATCCCGAAGATGGACTGCACGAAGATCCGCCCGGGCGGCGGACCCGACGGCGCAGCGGGCTTGGGCGTCTCGGCCAGGCCCGCGGCCACAGACGTGCTTGCCGAGCGCGCGAGCGCCTGCCGGTTCTCGTCGGCGATGAGCGTGTCCACGGTGATGACGCTGCTGCGCATGGCGTTCGTTTGGGGCGCCCGGTCGAGCGCTGCAGGGGTATCGCCAGCCAGTGCGGCTGAGGAGAAGGCCATGCCGGCGCAGACGGTGACAGCCAGCACTGCAGCTTGGCGAAGACGAAGGATTTGCATGGGCGAAGTGCCTTTGAGAAATTGGGTTCCGAGGTGGCTCACTGGGCCTTGGCGTAAATCACGACCTTGATGTCTGCGTTCACCGCAGAGGTCTTGATGTCGACCTTTTCGCCGTCGGCCTGCTTGAACTGCATGCCGATCTGCTGCCATTCACCCTCGATGCCCGCGTCGATGAGCGCGTCGATGCTGCGAAGGGGCGCCTTCAGCGTGAAGGACGCTGCACGCAGCTGCGGCACAGACGCCACCGGAGGCACGGCGGTGCCGTCCTTCTTGCGCGGCGGCGTGATCTCCACCGGCACGAACGTCAGGTCACCGGCCTGCGCGAACGCAGGGCTCAGCTTCTGCAGGCGGCTGACCGTGTCGATCATGTGGCTCTCGACCGAGCGCAACGCCTCGTACTTGAAGGGCTGGGCCGCCTGCGTGACGAACCAGCTCCCCGTGAAGGTGTCCAGGCCGCGATACTGCACGGTCCAGCTATCCGGGATGCTGCCCTTCATCTCGCGATTCACGCGGCCGAGCTGTGTGCGGTTGTAGACAGCGCTGCAGGACCACTTCCGATCCATCGCCGCTGGGGCACCAGGCGGAGCGGCCGCGGGCGCAACGGCGTTGCAGGTCGCGCTCTGGAGCTCCCAACCGTTCCAGACGAGTGGGACCGCGCCGAGCGAGACGCGCACTGCCGCCAGGCCTTGCGAGTCGGCCGCGCGGTGGCCATCCGCCCACATCTGGGTGGCGCGTGCCCATGCTTGCTCCGGCGGCTCATCCACCGTCGCATTCAGCATGGCGAGGCGCTTGCGCTCCTTCTCCTGGTACATGTTCCAGCCCTTGTTGGCCAGGGCCACCAGGACGGAAACCGCCACGAAGCCGATCACGGGCTTCGGGATCCCGCCGCTCTTCTTGGGCAGCGGCTGCAGCACGTCCTCCTCGCCAGACGCTGCCAGGAGCAGGTCGGGCACGGTGAGCCCGCGAGCCTTGTCGCTCAGATCGTGGTCTTCGAGGTTGGTGAAGACCGCGTAGGTGATGTCGTCTTCCAGGCCGCTCTCGATTTCCTTGCGAGCAGCCTCGATGAGATCCATGTCGTTGTCCGACAGAATCACCCGGTCGATCGACGAGGGCTGGCCGCCGCGGACGACGGCGAACCAATATTCGTTGCCGTCCGGGAAGATCTTGAGCGCGTAGATCGCGTCGCCGCCATGCTGGCGCGCTGCGACACGAGCGGCCGCGAAGATACGCGTGCCCGCCGGCGCCGTCTCGGCCGGCACATTGCCATAGCCGAACTGCTGCACCGAATGAACAAGGTGGGTCGCGCCGCCCCCGCGGGCGATCTTTACGGCGTCCGAGCGCGTGGACGAGCGCGAAGCCACGGTGCGCCAGCTCACCCCGAACGCCAAGGCCTTTGGCTCGGCTTCGTGGATCGCAACCACCAGCGGCAAACGGCCACTGTCCTGGTTCGATTTCGCTTTCTTCTTGAAAATGGCCACTGGGAGGGTTCCTGGTTCGCTAAGAGATCTGATCAGGCAGGCAAGACGGCGCCGGGCACCGTGCTCGCTTGCCTCAGACGCCCTCCTCCGCGATCGCGGTAACGAGCAGCACCATCCGGCTCTTAGTGGCGCGGCCCTGATCAGAGCCGCCAAGCGCCATCGGGAGGTTCGCCCCCAGGCGACGGTTGGTGACCGCGTTCGAGTTCGACTCGATGCCACCGATCACCACGGTTTGACCCGAGCGAACCGGCACTTCCTGGATCACGCCCTGGCCGTCGATGGTTTTTTGCTGGACTGTCACTGCCGAATCGCCGGACCCCACGGTGAACGCCTTCAGGGGCTGTGCACTGGTCACATCGAAGCTCACCGACAGGAAGATCGTGCCGTCGGCCTTCGCCGTCGGAACCAGGGTCACGAACGTGCCCACGGTCTCTTCCTTCTGCGTCACGGTCGGCGCCTGAGCGTTCGTGCTGATGATCGAAGAGCTGATGGCCGTCGCCTGCACCTGGTCGACGTAGTTGAACGTCGTGCGGATCGCCTGTGTGACCGGACGGCCTGAGGTTGTCGTGAACGGGAAGGAACGGCGATTCACCACCGTGCCGATCTCGCTCAGAGCCTGGACCACCGCATCGCTGCCCGACAGCTTGCCGGACGTGCGGCCCCAGCCGGTGGTGCCGACTTGCGAAGCTACAAGCGACGCGGGCGATGCGACCGACACGGCGCTGTTTGCGGCCTTGTAGATCAGGTTCCAGTCCATGCCGTAGTCGTTGTCGTCCCGGGTGGTCACCTCAACCGACTCGATCAGGACGCGCACGCGGCGCGACATCAGTTTGTTCTGGTCTTCCACGTACTTGGCCACCCGCTCCAGCGCCTTGGCCGTGTCGGTGACCACGAGGGTCTGGCTCTCCTGGCTGATCACTGCCTTGCCGCTCATCGTGAGCAGCGCGTCGATCGTCTCGCGCATACCCGTGATGAGGTTCTGATCCTTGCTGGTGAAGCCTGTCTTGCTCTGGGACTCGAACACCGTGTTCGAGCCGCCATTGCGCCCCAAGGTGGCGGAAGTCGTCGCGATCTGCGCAATGGCCTGCAGGTGGAAGATCCGGGTTTCAACGCGATAGAACTCAGCCCCAGTCGGGACCGGGCGCCACGAGACATCCGCCTGACGTGCGATGTCGTCGAGCACCTGCCACAGTGGCACGTTGGAGGCCTGCAGCTGCACGCGGGCGGGCCCGAGGATGGGAGCGTCCTTGGCGGCCATCTTGGCGGCGAACTGGCTGGGCGGCAGCAACGCGTCAGGCGTCGCGGTGATGATCAGACCCGAGGCCTCGGCGACCTGGTTGAGCGCGGTCTGCAGGTCAACCGAGGCGCGCTGGAAGTGCGCGGTGATCGGCACCGAGCGGCGCAGCGCCGCCGGCATCTGCATCTCGCGGGCGAGCGGCGTTTGATTGCCTGCGATGAAGGGGCGCGCCACGTCCTGTGCGGCGATGCGAACCTTCTCAGAATCCTTGATGTGTTCGATCAGGGTGTTTCGGGTGGCGGCAATTTCCTTGTCGGCCGCCTGGGCGTCGACACGGACGCGCTCCTGATAGGCACAACCGGCGAGGACGGCGGCAACCACGAGAACGAGGGCAAGGCGAATGGGGTTCATGATCTCTGTAGTTCTTGAGCGAGCGTTGATCGGTTCAGCGTCGAGGCAATCGCATCAGTGGGCGGCCATCCGGTCGCAAAGCTCCGCCTTGGGAACGACGCGCAGCACCTTGTTCGAGTAGAAGCAGGGCTGCAGCGGCAGATTCGTGAGGTCCGTGCTGGACAGCAGCGCGCGCACGGCGCCCTTGAAGTCGCTGCCGAGGTCGGCCGACGAGAGCACGGGCAGGTCGAAAGGAACGGTCCAGTGCTCGGGATCATGCGTCCAGCCGGCGCGGCGCGCCCAGACCGCCAGCGCCTCGCGAATGGTCTTGTCGCTGCGCGACACCGTGAACGGCTGCGCAACCTGTGCCGCCGGCGCTGCCGCAGCGGCAGGAGCCGCCACCTCGCCGCCCACGGGCGTGGCCACCGCGCCGCCCTTCACCGCTGAACCAGCTTCCGCCGCCGCCGGCGCCGCCGCGGCGGGAGCGGGACGGCTGTCCACGAAGCCGGCCAGAGCACTGCATGCGGAGGCACCCAGGACGAGTGCGAGGAAGGCTGCGCGAGTTGCGCTGCCGGTTGCCAGCGCCGAGGCGCGTCGAGGTGCGTTCTTGAACATGCTTGAGAGGTAAAGGCCGAGGGTGATGGCGGTTGGATAGGTGGGTGACGTGTGGGAAATGCGGTTCGGGTCAACCTTTCGGATTACCGCTCACCGGCTGCGTGACAGTTCTCCTGCGCTGTTCCGTCGCTCTCTTTTTTCCTCAATAACACGTCTTTACAAACTCAATGATCCGATTAAAACATGTGGCTACTTTTCGATGCAAGGATACGATGAACTTTGGCGATGCGTTTTCGCAAATCCGCGCTGGATACTCATTGCGGACATGGTTTGAGCGTGAGCGCCGCACACCTTTCGACACCCAAGGAAATCCATGACCACGTCCATTCGTGACGCCGAGCTCGGCGAGCAGTACATTCCCTACTCCCTCGGCCTGCCGCCCGCGATCGAGGCGCTCAACTGGCGCAAGCGCACGATCCACGTCTTCCGCGAGCCGCAGGAGCAGTTGCTGGTGCTCGCGCCGGATCACATCTATGAGCGGTATGGCCACCGTGTCCTGGGGTCCGGGCCGAACGAGGCACATGCCGCCGCCTCGGCCGCGCTGGGCCTGGCCTACCACGCAAAGGAACCTTCAGACTTCTGCCCTGATCTGCAGGGCTACTCCTTCACGACGTCCTCTGCAGGCCCCACCAGCCCGCTGGTCGTGTGGAACTGCGCCGACCCCGACGGCAACGTGAAGGGCCAGGCCGACGGGAAGCGCGCGGCCGCAGAAGATGCGCAATTCGCCCGCCTGGCGGCCCGGCCCGTCGGCGAGCTCACCGTGGAGGAGTTCGCGCGCGTGGCCACGCCGGTCGAGGTGCAGGCGGGTTTCGGGCGGCGCGACAAGGCGATGCTTCTCGCGGGCGAACCCGCCGGGCTGCGACGCGCGATCGCGCAGATGTACCGGCATGCGCCGGCGATGGTCCACGAGGGCGAGACGCTCGCGGCCTTTCGCGCGCGGGTCCAGTCCAGCCTCCAGGACACCCCGATCGGCGACAGCAAAATGCTCTACCTGCCCGTGCGCGACGCGAGCGGCGCCTCGCCTGTGGTGTTCCATCTCGTCTTCCACACGGCCGCCGTCTCCGCCGCCACCGCAGTCACGGCGGTGTACGAGGCCGAGCATGAGCGCCTGCTCGAGCAGCTCGGGGAAGATCTGTCGGAGGAGGCTAAAGCGCCGCGGTGCTGAGACGGCGGGGCTGCGAGGCCGCGGCCCTCATAAGCGCAGTCCGCTCGATCTGTTCCGCGCGCTGCGCTGAGATTCCGGCGGGGCCATGTTAATAATGAAAAGTTGACATCCATCCCGCGCGTAAGTGCGGGAATTCCTGCTGAGATCGACAGCCGACTACCGGCAATCCACCACCTCGGAGGGTTCCTGCTTCCTCGGGACTGCGCGCTTTGTCCTCGCGGACATTGCACGTCTTACCACCCCTCCACAGGCATCGGACTTCGTCTTAGAAGCCCAGACCGCGTGCCCCGCGGCCAGAATGTTCTTTGCGGCATTGATGTCTGCGTGCTCGCTGTGGTCGCAGGCCACGCAAGCGAAGACGCATTGCGTCCTTCTGTTCGCAGGCGACTCGTGGCCGCACTCGCAACACGTACGGCTGGTGTAGCCAGGATCTACCCGCACCACTGCGCCGCCTACGGCCGACAACTTGTACGCGAGTTGGCGAGCAAACTCGCCCCAACCTTGATCGAGAATCGACCGATTGAGACCGGCCTACTGGCGCACCCTGGTGCCGGGCTTCGCCACGGTTCCACGGGCCGAGGCACTCATCACACCGACCCTCAGGTCTTCAATCGCGATGACCGGATGTTCTGACGCCAACTGGCTGGTGAGCTTGTGCAGAAAATCTTTGCGCTGGTGCGCGATTCGCCTATGTAGCGCCCGAAGTTTCTTGACTGCCTTCTTTCGGTTGCACGAACCGGCGACCTTGCGAGTGACGCTTCGCTGGTAACGCTTCAGCCGTCGGAGCTTCGCGGTTAAGGCCGCGAGCGGCTCGATGAGCCGTCCGTCGGAAAGCCCCGCAAAGTTGGCGACGCCCAGATCGACTCCGAGGGTTGGGACAAGGCCGCCAGCCGGGAGCACCCCCGGCCGAAGCGTCTGGATCGCTACATACCAGCGCTCTCCCTCTCGGCTGACGCTGGCATTGCGAAGCTCGCCTTCCACATCGCGGCTCATTCTCAAGCGAATCCAGCCCAGTTTGGGCAGTTGAACGCGCCCATTCTCTGCGTCCAGGCTTATCTTCTTTCGGTCGGGGAATCGGAGGCCCGGCTCCGCGCCACGCTTCTTGAAGCGAGGGTATCCGGATTTCCTTCCTTCACGGACTTTTGCAAAGAAGGCTTGGAACGCCGCGTCCAATCGCTTCAAGACTTGCTGTTGCGTTGACGCTGGGCCTTCACGTAGCCACGCCGTATCAGCCGCGCTCCGCCACGAGGTAAGCCATTTGCACATGGTCTCGTAGCTCGCGTACTTCTCCCCATTTTCACGAAGAGTCCGCTGTTTGCTCAAGGCCCGATTCCAGATCCAACGCGCCATGCCCGCATAGCGGGCGAGCATATTCACCTGCTCACCGCGCGGGCGAAGCTGAAACCGATAAGCGCGAAGCTGGTCGTTCACTTAAATCCGCTCAGAGTTTGTTTCAGGTACGGCGGGGCATCGTAAATGTCGCGCCTAGCTCGCGGACGGCGTTCCAATCGCCGTTCGTTGCCTGGATCGTGTCTTTTGCGTGGCGCACGATGCGGTCCCGTAGCGCGGCGTCTCGAACTAAAGGATGATCAGGCGCAAATTTCGCCAGCTCAGAAGCATATGCATACCGAAGTGCTAAGTTGCCGGCATTCTGACCGATGAGGGTGTCGTAGTCCCTTTGAATCTCATCCCGTTCCGCGGCGATTTGATTGACTGCATGTTGATACCTTGCAGCGGTCTTGAGCAGCTCGGCAGCATTGCGATTCCGCTCAATCCCACGGTGCATATCTGCGTAAAAGTCGTCCATTCCGGCCACGATTTAAGTCCTTAGAGTCTTGCCACCGTCACCCATCAATACAGGATCTACGACGCCAGTGCTTCAGTATGCCGAACGAACCGGCATTTCCGCTAGGGCTTGTGGGCACTTTCGCCGCGGAAGGACAGTTACTCTTGCTCTGGCCTTGGCCTGCGAAGAGGCGTCGCGCCTGATCGCGGCTGTGGCAGCTGGGGGCCGTCCGCGACTCCACCTCGCTTCGGCGCCATCGCACCAGACATGCCGTTCTGACCGAATCGTCCGAATGCCATGAACTGACCCCTCGTTCCTTGTTCAGCATCGCGCCCGAGCTGGGCGCCAATCGCCTTTCCAGCCCATGCCAGCGCTTGGTCAGGAAGAAGAACCGAGAGATTGCTCAGCGTGGTGACCAATGTATGCATCAGAATCCAAAAGATAAGCAGGAACCCGATGACCGAAAAGATCCCCGTGATCGAGTTGCCCTGGACGTTCGACATCACAGAGGGGTAGAGCCAAAACAAAAAGCTCCCCATCACCATGATGAGCGCGGCTGCAGCCACGAATCCCAGCAGCATCAGGAACGGCCGAAACAACATGTTTATGATGAACAAGTAACCGGTCTCGGTTCGCTGCCCCATTCCCTCTCCATTCGCATCCAAGTGGACGAACGCCCAGATGGGACCAGCGGCGATCCCCTCGAAGAAGATGGTGAGGTATTGCACTAGGCCGCCCCACCAGTTCACGAATGGGATCATGGGGATCCATAGGCTCATGATCATCCCGACGATGAAGAGCCCCCCGACGATGGCAGGCAGCAAAGGTCCAAGTGCCTTGAGGGGAGCGAGCACCGTACCAATCGTGCCGCCGGCTACCTTCTTGATCGCGCTGCCCACGATGTTTGTGCCGCTTGAATCGTCAGTAATCTCGTTCAGGTAGGAGTAGACGGTGAACAGCGATTCCGCCGCGACCATCATGTAGTCCCCCATGTTCTTCATCGCGATGATCGGATCAATCATCCGAAGCTCGCCATTGGTGCTCCAACTACCGTTGGAGGTCGACGTCGCTCCACCGGCACCCGCCGTTGACATATCGATCAGATCCATCGCGAACGTCTGGCCAAGACTGCAGTTTCCTGTCGGACGATAGCCCGGTGGACTGATCGAGCCCGCGACGATTCGGCACAGGCCCTGCCAGGACGAGTCGCCCGCAGCAGAGCTGGCATTGGAAGCATCGGACGATGCGGCTGCGCTCGACGAGTTCAGGCCAGTCAGGACAGCATCCAACGCCGTGTTGTAGCCACCGTCCGTATTCTTAATGCCCATCGGCACCGGCGTAAAGCTGACGGATTGAGCCGCCTGCGCGACCGCTGCATTGACCTCCGCGAGAGTCGCGTACCAAGCACCCGCCCCGAACCAGCCGAACTTCTTCATGGACTCGAGGGCTTGGGTCGAAAGCGCGTTTGCCGACTGCTGCGCTTCGCCGGCTGGAGGCTGAATCGCCATGTAATAGGTCGTGGCGATGCCCTCAAGCTGGAGGACCGGCACCACCGGACGCGATCCTCCTGTCGTTTGGTAAGCCTTGAAATCGCGGTACCACTGGTCGGCCAACGTCGCGATCTGGTTCACATAGTTGCCGAAGTTGCTGGTTGCCCGCGCTTGCATCGCTTGTGCGATCGCGTCGTAGTTTACCGATGCGATTCGGTAGCCAACCGACGAACTGCTCCATCGGCTGCCAGCGCTGACCGTCGCATTCACCTTCACGCCGCCACAGAAGTCCCGCGCTTCAGGCTTCCCGTACTGGACCCCTGTGATCCCGCTCGGCGTCGTCGCGCTGACCCGCTCGGCTGCCATGTTCATGCCATTCGCTTCCTGGGCGGTCACATAGTCGTTCTGCGCGTTCATGCAGATGCGCGCCTTGAACAACGTGAATGCCGCCTCTTCCAGTGAGGCGCCGCCCTGCGCCTTTGGGGTGACGAACGAAGGAGACACCACAGTCGTCATGTTGTTCGTGCCGCTCACCATGGCCTCAAATCCAAGGTTCGCAGCCCCGATGCCGAGCGTGGTCGCGAAGACCAGGACGGCCTGCGAAAGCGAGAACCCACCGAACGCGGGAATCAGGCTGGCCACCCCGGTGACCATCCGGATCGGGAGCCACACCTGCGAGAGCTTCTTGCCCATGAGCTGGCCCTCGTGGGCTGTCTGGACGATGGCCACGCCGATCCCATAGGTCGCCCAGATCGTGCCGGCGACAAGAATGAAGGTGTTGAAGACCAAGAACATGCTGCCGAGCAGCGTCGACGCGGTCCCAAGCGCCGAGAACGGGTTCGTGAAGAACGTGCCCAGCAACGCGGTGAACGCCTGCGTGGACATATCGCTCGCACCGGTCGCATCGAGGTAAGGCTGCGTGAGCTGGGTCGTGCCGGTACTCTGCGCCGCGGCTATGCCCGCCATGAACATCGATCCCAGCACCGCGAGCATACCCCCGGCGATGTGCAGTGCGGAATTCCTCCGCGAGCGCGAGGTGAGCCGCGGCGTGCCTGGTGCGGAGCCACCGGAGTGTGTTGCAGCGTGGGCGAAACGCATGGGAATTCCTGACCTGAACCGTTTTTTTACGTGCGGTGAACCCTTGGCAACGTGACGCCGGTGGATCGCCGCGATTACTGCCGTTTCAATCCGCGAGTTGATATTGCTACGGACTGACGGCACCTACGCCGATGGTATCAGCGGGAGTTGCAGACACAGGGGATTTTTGGCAACCCGTGCAGGGCTGGAGCAACAACGCCCCGTCCGAGCATGTCGGGCGGGGCGTTGAAGTAGCTGGCGCGGGGTGGGAGTTACCCGATCCGCTCGCCGTGATTCGCGGCAGCGGCCCGCGCTTCGTAGGTCGCGAGCGCCTGGCTGTTGTACGGTCGGCCGGCCATCCGCGCGTTGCGGATCGCACTCTCATGGGCGAGCGCCACCAGATGATCCGACTCGACGCTGCGCAGGCGCTGCTCATCGGCGAACATCACCATGCACACATCCCCCAGGCGGACGTACCAGTGCTGACCCGGCCTGCTGCACACGCCGGCAGCTTGCGCCTCTTCGATCAGCGAGCGCGCCGCCGTGTTCAGATAGACGTCGATCATCGTCGGCGACGAAAGCTCGACATGGCCCAGGTTCTCGACGTGGGCCAAAAGGCAGTCACGCAGTCGCTCCAGATCGCTTTCCGACAGCGAGACGTGCCGAATCGGAGGCGCACCTAGACGACGCTCTTCCTTTGCCCTGGCCGCAAGGACCAATGTCTGTTCCAGCGCCTCTTCGGCGCTCATCATTGCGAATTCCAGCATGCTCTACATCGCGACGTTGATCTTTGGGTCCTGGCGCACGGTCGCCTCGACGACCCGCTTCGGATCGGGGCGGAACGTGATGACGTTCAGGCGCGTCGCCACCGCATCGCGCTTGTCATTCTTCTCGGCAACGCGTACCACCGCGTGGTGGACGAACGCCTTCACGTAGGGCCGCTCGCGCATGAAGCGCCACACGGCCGAGGGGAACTGGATCAGCAGATGCTGCAGGCTGAGCGTCGACACCACGTTGAAGTCCTTCTTTGCGAGCCGGCCCTCCAGGTACGAAAGCACGATGTCCTTGACCTCCTGCTCGTAGTCGGCGCGAAGCCGCGTCGAGGTCAGAAGCCCCGAGTTGCGGACCATCTGTTCCGTTACCGAGGTCGTCGATTCTTTCAAGTGGTCGAATCCCATCCAGACGTCGACCTCGTACAGGAGCTTGCCTTCGTCGATCGCGGCCTTGGAAAAATAGATGCTCGCATCGGCGATCGCGCGGGTACCGTGGACAGCCCAAACGAATTCGTCCGGAAGATCCCGCGGATTGGTTCCCTCCAGGCCAACAAGCGTATCGCGGAAGTTGATGACGGACGGGCGACGGTCCGTCAGCAGGAAGGAGCGGAAGAACGTCGCGCCATTGGCACGACCGATGCGCTTCTCGTCGCGCTGTGGAAGAACAACTGGTTGCTTCATTTCGACTACACCAATCAGAGGGTAAGCGGGCGAATGGCCAGTGGCATTACCGAGTCACGGCGTGCTGCGCTACGACTCGATGCGCGGCCGCGCTTGCTGCGTGGGGCACCAGGCACAGGAGCGGGCGCCCGCGTCTCGAAGTCGCCACCACGAACGCGGTGCACGATGGTAGAAACGCGCTCAAGCGCCTCTCGGGGGTTCGGCATCGACATGAGCTTGCGCAGGAGCAGCTCGATCACCAGCCGCGCGCCGCTGCCTTCGGTTTTCTCCATCCAGCGGTAGGCGGTCGAGGACGAGCGATCGAACGCGGAGGTGTAGCGCTTCGAGAACTGCAACTCGACGTAGTTGCGATCGTCCTCGTCGCCCGGCATGCTGATCTGCTCGATCAGCGGGCCGTACATCACGCGGAACACCTCGTCCGCTTCGTACCGGCGCCACGGTGCAGGCGTAGGAACCTCGTCGTAGAGCCGGCAGAGCATCTCGACGTCGAAGGCGATGACCTTGCTCGAGCGCAACATCTTGGCGAAGGCGAAGCGGTTCTGCAGGCCGAGCGCCGCGCCGAACTCGGACGAGTTGAGGTCGAAGCGCTTGCACAGCGTGTCGACGTCGAGACCGGTGAGGGGCCGCTCCGACCACGGCTTGAGGAGATCGGCGTGATCGAGCTCCATGTCCTTCTTGATCGTCGGCACGCCAGGCCGCCCGAGCTTGCGCGCGAGCTTCTTCGCCGCCTTTGCTTCCTTGCGGGCGAGGCGCTCGGCCAGCTTTGCGGCTGCGCGCTCCTTCTTGCGCTGCTCGCGCGCTGCCTGCCGGTCCTTCTTGTCCTGCTCCTTCTGTAGGAGGCGCTCGGCGTTGCGTTGGGCCCGTTCGGCCTCACGGCTCTCGCGGCGCTCTTGACGCTCCAGGAGTTGCTTCTGGGAGGGGACGCGAGGCTTGCTCACGCGCTTCTTGGCCGTGCCTGGCGCAACGGGCTTCTTCACGGGGGGCGCCTTGGCCGCTGCCTTGGCCTCCGGCTTGGCCTTCTTAGCCGCGGGGGCGATCGTTTTCGTGTTCGTCTTGCTCATTGCTGCTCGAAACCTTTGTCAGTGCTTCTTTTAAGCTGGCCACCCGCTCTGGGCTCGGCTCGGAAGGTTCGATTTCCGAATCGGGATCGACATCGAGTGCCAGCTCGCGGCGCTCGGCCGGTGTCAGTGGCGCGGGCTCCTGGTCAACCCGCAGGGCAATCCTTGCCCTCCAGTCCGGCAGAGCCTCCTCGACCTTCGCGCCTGTGGCGATCTCCACGACGTCCAGACCCTGCTGCTTCGCGCTCAACAAGGACGATTCAATGGCGCGCTGCCGCTCTTCGGCCGTCTGATCGCAGGCGACCCGTTCGGCGTGCAGGCGACGGATTTCGGCGCCCGGGAGGCCTCCGAGGTCATTGCTCGCGAGCACCTGACCGAGCAGTTGGTCGGCGGGGATGTCACCCGTGGCAGCCAGCGCGACCAGCTGCGTCTTGATCTGCGCATCCAGATCCTGAGCTTTGGCCTTGGCCCGCGTCACCTCGGACACAAACTCTTCCAGCAGACCTATTGCCGCGATAACGGGCACCTTGCTTGGGTCTACCGCGTTGAGATCCGGAGCCTTCGCATGAAGGCGCTCCATTGCGCCCACGACCGTCTCCGCGCTAAGCGGAAGCTCGTCCGTGAGCTTGCTGGCGGAGAATCCGGCGGGGAAAGCCAGCTTCACTTTCTTGGTCAGGCCTGGGCCTGGCCATGGCGCGACCTCTTCGTCCTGGCCTAGATAGTCGTCCGGGACGAGTTCGCCGCTGTTCACCGGGGGGGCCTCGCTACTCGCGATAGCCGTTTCCGCCGCAACGGTTCCTGCCTGCGCCCGGTCGCGGGGGTCACCTCGGGCCGGCCCATCGACCAGGCGATTGACGTCCTTCGCGCCCGCTGCTCCCCTTCCCTGCCCGTCCGCCGGAGCACCAGATCCACTCCTCGGTCTTTCACGGAACGGCCGCGTGATCCAGCGAAAAAAATTGAGCAGCATCCGCATCAGGCCCTCAATGGCGGCGAAGGATCCGCGCCATAGCGTCTTTGCGGTTTCGCGGATGATCCGCGCGGCGTCTTCGAGCTTGAGCGAATCCCGCTTTGCCGCGGCGCCATGGATCAGGCCAGCCGACTCAACGCGCGCATTGCTGCCGGCCGCCTCGGCGATTGGAGTGGGTGCAAAAGGTGCGTCGTTGCTCAGGATGGTCATGGCGAAGTGCAGTTTCTTGGGTCAAAAGCATCAATCGGACTATGCGATCCGTTCGATTCAATTTTCCACGTAATAACTGCTTTACGAACATTTATATCGCAGCGACCAGATTGTAACCAGTAGGACTTAGCCCCTTTTCCCCCGGAAACGACACCCTCGACGCGAATATTTCACTTGCCTCACATGCCGCCCAGGCTCGCCAGGAAGTCGTCCACGCTCTGGTCCTTGCTGTCCGGGACCTCGTCGTCCTCAACGGGCGTCACCTGGGCCGCGACGATCCGCTCAGTAATCTGCGCTGCGCCCACCGGGTCGGGTCCGCCCAGCGCGGCCTCGACCGAAACCACCAGCTCGCGGGTTTTGTCGTTGAAGCCGATTGCGTCCGGGCCGACCTTCTTGAGCGTCGTCTCGGCACCGGCCAGCGCGTTCGTCACCCAGCCTGGGTTCTGTCCGAGTGTCGCCGAAGCTGTCCTAGCTGTCGCCTTTGGTACTACAACAATCTCCGCCGCATTATCAGCGGGAACCGTGGCCTTTCCCGACGCCCCACCACTGTTTCGTTCGTAAACGGACTCTCCCGTAGACAGGAGCGCGGCAATAGTGGCCTTCACCGCGGTCGAAAGGATGTCCGGCGCGAAGATGTCCGAAGCGGCCACGAGCGGCTCGCCGGAGAGGTCCCGTATGGCATTCGTCGCAGCTGGAGCCCCGCCCTCTCCGTCCAGCTCGGCGAACAGGGCCGCCGGATCGCCGGGGGCGGTAGTCGGTGACACCAGGGGTTGCGCCGGCGCGGCAGCGCTGCCTCCCAGCGTGCCGTCGATGAAGGCGTCCACGTCGATCGCACCTGGCGATGCGACTGCCGGCGACGCAGCGGGAGCGAGCGGTGCTTTAGCGGGCGCTGGCGCTGCAGCCTTTGCGGGCGCGACCGGGAATGCGGGCGGCGGCGCGCGGCGGGCGGGCGCTGCAACCTCCTCCACCGGCATGCGCTCGAAAATGGCGTCGTTCAGATAGGCGAACGGATCGTCGCTCACCTCCGGCGCGAGGGTGGGCGTGCTGGCTTCCGGCTCAGGCGCGGCAGCTGCGGGAGCTGCGTTCGGCTTGGTGAAGGACGCAAACTCGCCCGACGACGGCAGCCCCACGCTCTCGTCCGGGTCTCCAGCTGGCGCCGCTGAGCCAGCGCCTGGCTGGGCGGTGTTCCCCACGGCAGCATCCGTGAGCGGGCGATCGCCGCCCCCGAGCGAGCCCGCCGCGCCAGCTGCGGCACCCTTGATCAGCCCGAGATCCTCGGCAGCGCGACGAGCCGCCACGTACAGCGCCGCGCCGCGTTCGGCACCGGTGATGCTCGCCGGCAGGCCCTGCGCGACCATCGAGACACGCCCGATCAGCATGTCCTCCTCAACCTGCAGGTTGTGGCTGGTCTTGTAGGTGAGCAAGTCGATGAGTTTCAGGCCCTTGGAGACCTTGTCGTCGAGCGCCTCCGCCTTGATCGCGTTCGCCTCTACCTCCTGCATCGAGACCGGCCTCACCTGCAGGAAACGGTTGAGCCGAAACGACCGCATCTTGTACTTTTCAAGGTAGTCGCCCACGTAGAAGCCTGCGATGCCGAAGGTCTTGCCGCGCGTGTTGATCAGACCTTGCCCGGTCTTCATGCTCTGCATGTCGTCGATCGTGACACGCTCGACGGTCTCTACTGAGACGGCCATGTCGCGACGGAAGCCCCCCGCGTTGAGCGCGTATTGGTTGTAGACCGCTACGCGGGCCTTGCCCACGTAGTCGGAGATCAGCTTCTGCGTCTTCTGCGCATCGTCGATCCGCATGAAGTACTTGGCCACGGCGTTGGCTAACATCGCGCCCGCCTCGGAGGCGCGGCTTCCTTCGGTGAGCTTCTCGATGTCCTGGGCCGCCGCGATCATGCTCATGCCCAGGCTTCGGGCCTGCGCGAACATCACGGCGATGCCGTCTGAGAAGTAGTATCCCAGCTCGTCCAGCGCCACGAGGAACGGGTAGTTCGCCTCCGTCGCCTTCGATTCGAGCACCATCGCGCGGTCACCTTCGATGTCGGCGCCGAGGTTGCGGCCCATCATCACGCGCAGGCACGCGATCGCCAGCTTGCCCAGGTTCTCCGCTTCGGAGGCCGACTTCTCGAGCGACGGGATCATCATGACCAGCACGCGGTTGTTCAGCGCCACGTCGACCATGTCGATCTCGGAATACTTGGCCCGGAAGATGTGGCCGTAGGTCTTGTCCAGCAGGTTCAGCGCCGGCATTAGCTGGCCGATGCGGTAGCCGTGCTGGTCGTACGTGGCCTGGTCCTGCTCGGTCTTCTGCGCTGGCTTGCCAGCAGCTGACGCCGGCGCGCCGCGGCCGCCCAGGCCGCGATCGGTCGGCAGGCCCGTGCGACTGGCCGAGTTGGGATCAGGCGGTAGGTTGTACTTGGCTATCACGCGATCGACCATGAAGCCGGGGCAGCCTCCCGACTCGCAGTAGCTCTTGATGCCCACGAAGCCGTAGGACCACTCACCCTTCTCGATGTATTCCCGGTAGCCCTCGGCGTAGAGCTCCTCGACCTTGGGCAGGCCCATGTAGTCGATGTAGGTGCCCACAGAGATCTCGAAGCCCTGGGTGTCCCGCTTGTAGCAAAGCGCGGCCACGAGCGAACGCCAGAAGTTCAGCGCCTTCTCCTGCCAGCTCTTGCCGTCCCCTTCCGCCTTCGGCAGCAGGTTGGCACCCATCTGGATCTGCGTGTCGGCGTCCGAGTCGGAGAACGTGTTGATCATGTTCGTGCGCCGGCGGCGCGACGCGCGGATCTTCTCGGGGGAGCTGCCGCCAATCAGGAAGTTGAGCGCCAAGAAGTCATCGTCTGCGCCCAGCATCCGGCACATGGCCATGAGGTCCAGCGGCATCTTGTTGTCCGCCTTGCCGTCTGCCAGAAAGAAGCCCGAGCCCCAGCACAGCGCGTTGTAGAACATGCCCTTGAGGGTTTCGGATTTTCCCGAACCTGTCGATCCCAGGATCAGGAAGTGGGTGCGCAGGTCCGAGTCGGCCATCCACACCTCGCGGAAGTTCTCGTAGGGGTTGGTCGAGCGCACGTGCCCCACGTACATGATGCCGTCGCCTTCCTTGCCCTTCTCGTCCAGGCCGTCCGGCGGGTAGCGCAGCGGCAGGATCACGCGATAGCTCAGGTGCGTGAAGAGCAGGAAGAGGAAGGCCACCACGCACACGGGAAAGAGCGGCTTGATCGCGACCATCGTGATCACCACTGCCAGGACGTTGACGGCCAGGAACTCGGGCTTTGAGAGCTTCTCGGCGTACTTCTCACCCCAGCCACGCGTGTCGGCAATGTTGCGTGAGAGCTTGACTTCCTGGTGCTGTTCGATGAGAGCCATGAGGGTCCGGTTCAGCGCTGGCGCTGGACGTTTGAGAATGGGCTGGTTTGAGGGATCTGCGATCAGGACTTGGCGCCGGCGCCGGTAGGATCGGCCTCTTCGATTGCGGCCTGGCGCGCGGCGAACTCGAAACCGGCCACCTGCAGGCCGAGCACGGAACGGGGCGTCTCCTGCAGCATCTTTGTGATCTGCAGCGCCACACCCAGCGGGCCGACAATACCGACGCGCACCATGGCGGCCGACTGCTCGTCGCTGCCCTCCAGGATGTCAGCGGCGATCCGGCAGAGCACGTCGTTCGCCTCCTCCAGCGCCTTCGTGTCCGAGCCGGGGCCCGGTGCTTGCCGGTACTGTGGCCGGGCGATCCAGTTGCGCGTGCGGTCCAGCAGCGCGCTGGCATAGAGCACTCCGGGCCCATGCGCCTTCTCGACGTCCAAGAGGGCTGCCATCAGGGCGCCCATCACCCCGCGCACGAACTGCTCGCGCACCACGTTGTTCTTCGCCGTCAGTGTGGTGACCGGGGACACCGCGTTGTCAGGTGCTGCGATCTCCACCACGAGTGCTGAGATCGCCAGCGTGTCGCGCGACGCCAGCGCCTCGAGGACGCGCTCCACGCGCCGGGGATTGACCTTGGGCAGCAGAGCACCGCTGGACCACGCCCTGGCCGCCGCGCGCAGGCCGTCGTCAAAGGCTGCGACGCAATCTGCGACTGCTGGCGCGAGGGGTGGCGCGACTTCCTCAGGGGCCTGCCCCATATCTGGAGCTTGGCGACGCACCAGGCCGCGCATGCGAGCGAACAGACCATTGATGGAGGGAGCATTCATCTTGGGGGTCCCAATGGCCGTGGAGCGGGGCGCAGGCGGTTCAGCGCGCAGCGTCATCCTTGAGCCCGCCGTTCTCGGCGAGCCACTTGTTGATGTCGCCGAGCGAGCCAGAGCCGGCAATCACCTTGCCGGTCGCCGACACCAGGGTCGGGGTTCCGGTGAAGTTCAGGGCGACGAAGGCGCCATTCGCCTTCAGGACCTTGTCCTCGGCCCCGGCACACTTGCCGTCGCTCACCGCGTCACCGATGGGTGCGTAGCCGCCGATCGCCGCCGACCAGGCTGAGACAGTGTCCTTCGCGCACAGGACGTTCTTGACCAGCTCCTCCGAGCCGACCTTGAAGGAGACCGGCACGATCACCGGCACGAAGCGCGGGTCGATCTGCGACAGCTTCGGCTCTAGGTCCTTGCATGACGGGCAGTTCGGGTCGCTGAAGATGACGAAGGGCTGCCCGGACGGGCGCATCTGAATCCCCAGCTCGCGCGTCACGTTAGCGAGCACCTGCATCTCGGTCACCGAAAGCTTGTCGCCGAGGGTGCGGTCGCGCAGCTCCGGGGGAAGCTCGTCGGCCGGAGCGGTGTCACTCTTCGGCGCATTCACACCGTAATGCGTACCCGGCGGCAGATTCCCTGAGCTGCGCGTTTGGTACTGCGAGCACATTGTCACGAGCAGCACCAAGCCCATGAACATCAGGAACCATCGCACAAGCGTCAGCGCCGATCGCGCCAGCGCGCGAGGCGAGTTGACTCGCTCGATCAGACCCTTCCTCGCCCGCCCGAGGAGGTTCGGGACAAAGGCGTGGGCTTCGGCAGGACGGGTGAACTGCTCGACGATCTGGCGGTAGGCCGACAGCTCTGGCAGGCGGCCCGGCAGCGGGTGGACCTGCGACGACCAAAGGACCGACTCGTTGTAGTGGAGTGCCAGCTCGGAGGTCTGGCTGTTCCACCAGATCTTCCACACCTCGCCCGGGCGCGCTGCGGTCCAGATCACCACTGGATAAGCTCGATCGTGATCCAGGTTTCCGGCCTCGATGAAGCTGAAGGCCGATCCGGTCAGCGAAAGCGTAGGGACTGGGTTCGCCGCGCTCGGCTGCGTGTTGAGATCGTTCATGTGTTGCTCAAGGTTTGAGAATCAGAAATCGAGGCTGCCAGCTGCCGCGCCGGTACCGCCAGCTGCACCTGCTCGCCCAGCAGCCGCGGCCAGGGCCGCGTAGTCCGCCATGGACTCGCCTTTGCCCATCAGCGACTCAGCGCCGTCGCGAGACTTCGCGTTGAAGCGCTGTGCGGACTCCTCGCGCTCGCGACGTGCCTCGTCGTCGAACCGGGTATCCGCGTTGGCCACAGCGAGGGCCTCAGGCGGGGGCAGCGGAGGCGCCTGGAGCTTCACGTTGTTTGCGCGGCGCCACACCTGACCCTCGGCCCACCACTTGTCCTCGTCGTCGTCGGTTCCGTTCACGTAGTGATTCCAGGCGTCGACCATTGCCTCCTCGGCGGGCTGCACGACGATCTGCGGATGGCCCTGCGGGCTGACCGGTACCAGGCCCGCCTTGGCCGCCTTGCGCTCGAAGTCATACTGGCACCAGACGGCCGCCGATTCCGTGTGTGGAACCTTGCGCAGCACCGTGTTCAGCACGTAGAAGAGAATCCGGTCCTGGGGCTTGAGCCAGATCCATTGCCGGTGCGTCACCTTGCCCTGCCGCTTGGCCATAAAGAACAGGGCGTACAGGTAGGTGTATTCCCAGTGGTGCACGGCAAAGAGGTTCGCCGCCTTCTCGTGGGTGCGGTACTTGTCGAAGATCCACTGCGCCACGGTCAGGTTGGGCAGGCCCTCCGGGTGGCCCGTGCACGAGTAGTTGAGCTCGTTCATCGCGCGCTCGTAGTCCTTCTTGCCTTCCTTGCCACCGAAGGCGTGCGCGACCAGCAGCGCGTACATGACCTTGCCCGTCGGGCTCATGCGATCGGGGTAGACCACCTTCTTGCCGCGGTCGTGCAGCACGGAAACCAGCTGGATGCCAAGCATGTGGCTCCTGAGCCGGTTCGTGCCCTTGATGAGCTTGGGTTCGCCCTGAAAGTACAAGCGGATCTGCTCGAGGTTGACCTTGTTGTCCGTCAAGAGCGGCTTGCCGTTGATCTTGTGCTTCATGAGCACCTCCTCCGGCCAGACCTGCCGGCGCCACTTGGGAAGCTGGTCGAGGATCAGCTGGGAGCCCAGGTGCATGACCGGGACGACGCCGGAGAAGCGCCGCGACAGGATCTGCGTAAGCGACTCGGGGTTCGGCTTACGGGCCAGCTTGTTGCCTTTGCGCGTGAAGGTCCAGGCGACCAGGCCGGCCATGAGGGCGGCGGTCAGAACGACGAGCGGCAAGAGCGCCATGTCGATGTAGCGCAGGAAGTCAAAGATCGAGACGTCCTTCGGCCGCGCGCGGAATGCATCGTGCAGGTAGCTGATGCGCCCCCACGTGACGCCGCCACCGGGCACCAGGTTGTAGAGCCACGCGACCGCCCTGAACACGGGCGTGAAGTAGTAGACGATGCGGTTTGAGCCTGTGAACCAGAGAGCGGCGCCCAGGATCACGACGACCAACCCCATGCCCAGAACCATCTGGATGGCTTGACCCTCGGCGCTGGCTGCGTTTGACGTTGCAGTGTTTCCCTTGGCCATCAGAAGGCTCCTCGCTGCAAGATCCCGAGGTGCGCATCCCACACGCGGGCGATGTACTTCTGCTGCAGCTCAGCCGAGTTGGGCGAGTGGTAGCGCGCCGCGGCGCACCACAGGTTGCCCTTGCACTGCGTGGCCAGCGACTCCTTGCGCAGGATGTACGATTGGGCCATCAGGGCCTGGCAGTTGTCGTTAAGCAGCCGCTCCGGCGCGATGCCGTAGTTCTTCATCAGGTGCGGAGCCCACCACTTCGTGTTGATCTGCGCGATCCCGAGGTCGCAGCCGCCGGCGGCGTTGTCGCAGTTGACGGCCTGCTTGCCGCGCGACTCCCATTTGACGATGGCCAGTAGCAGCATCGCGGGCACGTCGTAGCGATTGGCGGCCGCCTGAACACAATCCGCGGGCAGTTGCGGAGGAAGCACCACCTTGACCTGATGGGTCTGGGCGGGCTGGCCCATGCCGAGCGAGCCGGCCAGCACGGTGATCAGCAGAAAATCCATCGGAAGAAGTTCGGCTGAACGAGAAACGTCTTGAAGTTGATGAGCGCGCGCTGGGTGTACTGGTATTCGACCAGCGCCCAGCGGAAGGTGGTCGCAATGCCCACTGCGAGGACCGTCAGGCTCGTGGGGATCAGCAGGAATGCGATCCACATTGGCACCGTGAAGATCATGAAACAGACCATGGCGAAGGCGATGATGGTCATCGCGATCGAGCCGTACTTGGCCCGGCGCGCAGCGGTGATCTGGCTGGCGTGGTGGGCGGGGCTCCAGTCCATCACGCGGTAAAGGAATTCGAAACGCTCCGATGGGTCCGTCGGCAGTTCGTGCTCGGAGCCATCCTTCAGGATGACGGTCTTGATCGGAAGCTTCGACTCGTTGAGCAGGCGCTGGCGCGTCTCGCGCGCGGCCTCCCATGCTTCGCTCAGGTTCTGCCTAGAGCGGCCGAGCTGGCCGACAGCCAGGCCCACGCCCTTGGGAACCAGCGCGCTGTTCGCGACTTTTGCGGCCCGACGCAACTTCGTTTGCGAGTTCGCGCCACTGTGGTTTTCGGTCATATCAGCTTCCGTTCGACGACGTCGAGCCGCCCTGGTTGTCCAACTCGAGCGCGAGACGGAAGCGCTCAAGGGGTCCCGGCTGATACAGCGAGTTGTAGCCCACGGCGCGAGTCATCGCGGTGGCATATCGCCTTACCTTGGGCATAAGGCCCCCCACGGTTTCAGCGTTCTCGGCGAACCACTTGACGACCACCCGCAGGTGCTCGCCGTGTAGCTTCGACACGAGCTGGCGATCCACCTCCAAGGCATGGCGCGCGATCACGATCGAAGGCGTTGAGTCCAGCCACCGCAGCAACTTCGCGGCGCAATCCTTCTGCTGCTCGGCAGTAAGCGGCCCTCGCTGGCGGGTGACGTCGTCGCCAAAGACGACCTTCGCCAGCTTGCTGTCGAAAGTGCCCTTGGGCATGCTTGAGAGGGGGGTCGTCATCGGCGGTACGTCGATCTCGGGAGGTGTCAGTTCGTTGGGGTGCCATGGCGGGAAGTTGATCGGCCGTGTGACTGCAACTCGGCTCCAGGACGCCGGCTTGACCCTCACGCAACGGCTGCGGAAGGGTCAAGCCGTGCACGGCATCAGCCAGCGAAGGCGCGGATGGCCTCGCCCGCGCCGTCCACTTCGTCAGCTTCATCGCTGGCGGAATCTGCAACCGGGGGAACGAGCGCGAACGATACGCGGGGAGCGGGAGCCGGTGCTGCCGGAGCGCTCACAGGGGCCATTGCAGCGGGCTCTGCAGCAACTGCGGCCTCAGGGTGCGCAGCGGCCGGTGTCTGCTCGTCGTTGATTGCCGGGACGATCGCAGCAGCCGCCGCCGGACGAGCCTGGGAAGCGCTTGCGCGGGCAGGCGCGTTGAACGGACGCGCCGCACGTGCAAGCTCGATGGCGGCGCGGCGTTCCTTCGCGCGATCGAGTTCCTTGCTCAGAAGCGAGTCGATGCGTTCGGTGACCTCGCCCGATGCAATCATGCCCATCTGAGCACTCATGAAGCCGCCGCGCTCGTAGTTCATGCAGCCTGCGGCCACGGTCACCTCGCTGGCGGTGATGCGCGAGGTGCCGTGCACCACCAGGTTCGCAGCCAGGATCTCGCCCTCCGGCGCGTCGATGACGCCATGGACCTCCAGGTGCGAGGCAAAAATGGAACCAAGCACGATGCCCGACTCGGCGACGACGACCTTGCCGCCATGGAAAACGTTGCCCACTACGCAGCCCTCGATGTGAAGGTCCTGGCCTTCGGCGATGCTGAGGTCGCCGATGAAGTTGGATTCGGTCCCGATCACGGTAGGGGACGACGCGCCCTTGGCAAGGAATGCGGGGATATCTGCCCGCTCGCTCGTGGCGCTGGACGTGCTGCTGATGTTGCTCATACTCAAACCCTCGTTGGAACTGTTTAACCCGTAATATGATATCGGCACGAATTTCTAATGGTCAATGAGAGTGCCATCAACTGCAGCGCACGTGACGCGCATTCGAGACGAAGCGTCTCCCGAGTAGGTAGAAAGATGTCCATCGCAAGCCATGCCCTCCTGATCGGAACCGTCCTGCACCCTCCTGCCGGAAAGGACCGGCCGCTGCAGCCGTCGCTCTCGTCCGGGATCTCGGCGGCGAGCACGTCGTGGAGGGCGGCAGGCTGGTCGAGTTGGACAAGGCCGGCGATGAGGTGGGCGACCTCACTGAAGAACTCGCCTACACGCTGAGCCACAGCTCGACGAGCTACACCTACTAGCCCGCTCTCCCCTCAAACGAACTCCACCGATGGACGCCCAGACAACGCCTCCTCACCGCCCTTCCCTCATTGAGGCGCTTGGCCTCGCCCGCACAAGTGCAACCGGTGCGTCTGCTGCCGGAACAGGGGCAAGCTCAAGCGCGGGCGCCGGGGCCACCGGCGCAGCGGGCGCGGCGGGCGCTGAAGATGCGGCCGCGGGCCTGGGCGTCGACGAGTTCGTCGATCCCCAGGCCGCCACGCAAGCCGGATCGGAAGCTGGCTCGGGCGCTGGCCGCGAAGCCAGCACGCACACGGACATGAAGCACTTGCCGGGCAACGCGCTCAACATGGTCGAGATGTTCCAGCTGCGCGAGCGCAATCACGTCCACGCCCAGAAGGCAGCCCGGCGAACGGGGGACCGGCGAAGCGTTCAGCTGGACGCCGTGGGGTTGGAACTATTCCGGCAGATCCAGCGCGAGGTCGAGCGCGCTCACTTCAGCCAAGCCGCGGTGTCGTCGCGAGGACAGCCCATGGACGTGTCCGAGCAGCGCTTCGCGGACACCAAAGCCGAGAGCATCACGCCCCGCAGGGCTGAGCCCCGGCTGGAGCTGCGGCACGTGGACGCCCCGCTGCCCGATGACGAAACCCCGCCCCTCGATAGCGACCCGGATCGCCCGATGTCCAGCGTAGCTCGGGAGCTCGCGGCTCTCCAGCGCGAGGTACTGCTCGACCGGTGCGCCGACGCCCACGCGCAAGCCCTCTCGGACCTGGCCGAACTAAACCAGGCTGAAGCGCGCACCGACGAACTCCGCGGGCGTCAGGCTGAGGCACCACCCGAATCATCGCCGCAGCAGGACGGCGCGGACGAGCTGCGCGCGGATGGCGCCGAGCAGTTCGAGGCCATCGCGCGCCAGCGGTTCGGCACTTCCAACGCCCGGGCGGTCCAGCTGGCCAGCGCCGTGCAAGGCCGACGGATCGGTTTGAACAGGATGCTGATGGACAGGCCGCCTCGTACCCCCCGCTGAGAAGGAGAACAGCACATGGGAACCCAACGCTCACCGATCCGTGTCGCGTCGGCGCTTTACTCGCCCTATGCGAGCGACTTCACCCTGCCGATCGAGCGGCAACTCCTGCAGGTGGACTGCATCTTCTCCGTCATGAACATCGACGGCGTCGACCTGGGGTGGATTGATGGCATCGACCAGGATGATCCGATCCTTGTGCCTGTGCGCTCCATGGAGGGCTACGGCGACCTGGGAACGGTCGAGGAGTACCTCAGCGAGGAGTTCCACACCAGCATCGGCCCCGAGCTTCAGACTCTCCTTCGCATCGCACTTGATGAGGAACTGACGCCGACGGTCCTGGTGCGTGCCCTCGCGATCCTGCACAACGACGGGACGATCGACGCGGAGCACGCCGTCAAGCAGTCGTTCGATTGGGGCTTTGCCATGCTGCGCGCCGGCGTTCTGGATCGCTACAGGTGCGGGCTGGGCGCCATCCTTGGCCAGGCCATGCCACTCCAGGCGGCGTAGGAATGCAGCCTCTTTCGAGGCGCGAATCTGAACCGATCCCTAGCGCGGTCGCGCATCCGCGCCCCATACTGTTTTGATGCGATATCGAATCATTATTCTTCTGCTGGCCACAACCGCGGCGCTCGCCGCGTGCGAGAAGAGCCAGGACGAGAAGAACGCCGACACAGCCGCGGCGATCAACCAGGCCATCGCGAAGTCACAAACCGCTGCAGCCCAGGCAGATCCTTGGGCCGCGGCCGCCATGCTCATGCGGGAGACGCGGGCCGCCTTGCAGGCCAACGACGGATGCATGTTCGGCGCCTGCACGCGAAGCCCTACGCTCCTGCGCGCCGAGGAAGCGCACTGGAAGTTGGTGCAAGCCGCCTTGGACAAGGCACAGCCAGCAGCCCTTGCAACGATCTTCGGTACCGACGCCATCCCCAGCAAGCCGGTGCTCGCGGAAGCGGCCGCACACGAGATCCCGTCGCAGCTCGTCGCCAAGTGGGCTGGCTCCCTACTCACGCTCGCCGACGGGTCCGGCGGCGCGAACGCACAGGAGCGCGCGCTGCTCGTCGCCGCGGGCAACATCCTCGAAGTGGGCCGCTATGTGCAGCGCGACACCTACCGCGCAACCGGGTTCTACGCGCGAGCCTGGCTGGCTGGCGACACGAAGGCCGCCGGCGATGCTGCCCGCTCCTACTTCGATGTGGGCGACCTGCGCAACGCCTACCTATGGGCGATCCGTTGTACGAACGAATGCGATCTGCGCAGCCTTCGCCGCACACGCGTGACGCCACTCGACCTCGATTCCTTGCAGCGCGGGCTGACGCCGCTGGCCGCTGCGCAGGCGCAAAAAGCTGCCGCGGACCGCAGCGTGGTAGAGCTTGAGATTTCGGACCTCGAGGCCGTGCAGGTGGAGGCCAATGCAGCAAAGGCCGGCCCATGACCGTGCGCACGCTCCGCGCGATCGCGCTCGCTGGCGCCGTGCTCTGCGCAATCGGAACTTCGGCCGCCGCACCGGCCGGCAGCACGAAGGGCTATGGCTCTGGCGGCTACGGTCGCCAGACATACAGCGCTCCGGCGAGCGCGGTGCCGTCCATTCCCAGGGCCTCCCCCGCCTCCGCCTCCCCCTCGACGTCGGCTCGCTCACCCGGATCCTCCGGCGCGGCGCCTAGCCGCGGTTCGTGGTCTTCAGGCGCCCGCACGGCACCCCCAGTCACCTACTCCGGCCTGGTGGCGGCCAGTCGCACGAAGCAGGCGAACCAGGCGCCGGTCTCTGGCCCTACCTCCCGCAATCAGGCGCGCAGCGCCCTTGCCGCGGCGGGGCCTCGCCCTTCGCCGGCACTCCAGCACCAACTGGACGATCACCGCCAAAGCTCCGGCCCCGGCTTCTTCACGGGCGCGTTCGTGGCGTGGCTACTGATGCACGGCGGACACTCGGAGGAAGATCGCCGCTGGCTGGAGCGCAAGCTCGCCGAGCTGCGCGCGAACGGGCTTGACGACGAGGCGCCCACGCGGCTTGGGCCTGCGCCGGCGAAGACATTTCGCGTCAACGGGCCGGCCGAGTTGAAGGTTGGGCAGCCACAGCGCATCGAAATCCACTGGAGCGGTAAGGAAGCGCCGCTGCGCTGTTCGCTCGATGGGAATGAGACCTCCGGCGAGGCCCCGCTCGCCATCGATTGGACGCCAGCACGCGCGGGCGCGTTCATGGTCGAGTGCGAGGCGGGCAAGCAGCGCCAGCGCGCCATGGTGCAGGCTCGATCGGCCTGACGCCACCCGAGCCCTGGGCGCGCGGCCCGCACCGCCTCGCTCAGGCCGCCACTTCTTCTCCAACCTCCGCTGTGGCGAGGCCATCACTCGAAAGCAGCCCCTCGGCCTGCGCCCGCAGGATCAGCCGGCTGGCCACGTCCATCGAGACCGACTCGTCGGTCACATCGAACTCGCCCTTCTCGGCCATGAGCGCCGCAATCATCGGCTTGGCCGTGCCGGCCGGCAGCATCTTGGCCAGCAGCTGCAGCGCCTGCCAGTAGCTGTCGTCTGTGCCGCCCAGCTTGAGGGCGAGCGCGGCGCGCACCGGCGCGTCGGCAGCGTTCGTCGTGAAGGCCCACTTATCCAGCGGGCTGGCGGTGGTCTTCAGCACCTGGGCGAGCACGCCCTCGGTGGTCGCGAAGCGAGCGAACAGCGTGCCCGGCCGGCGGCAGTGCGTGCTGATCGCCTGCATCTCCGCGTCGCTCAGCTTGAAGGCTGCCTTCACCTGGTCGGCCATGCTGCCGTCGCCCAGGCCGAAGACGTAGAAGTTGGTCGAGTTGGCCATGATCGCCTCCGGGAAGTCGGAGATCAGCTGGCTCATCATCATCGTCACCATATTGAACTTGCGGCCCACGCGCAAATCCTGCTGCAGCAGCATCTGGAAGGACTCGGCGCCCGAGGCGTAGTGCACCTCGTCGTACTCGAGGAACTTCATCTGCTCCCACATCTTCTCGACGCGGTCCTGCTGGTACCGGCGATACAGATCGGGCACCAGCGGCGCGATCTCCTCCCAGCGCGCGAAGAAGTTTTTGGCGCCCAACCGGCGCGCGAACAGGAACATCAGGGCGGAGCGCCGGCGGCCCTCCTCCGACGTGGTCGAGCCCACCACCTCCTCGAGGTCGATCGAGATGGCGCGCGCCGCGCCCAGGTTCGCCTGGGTATAGCTGCTGAGCAGCGTGTAGGTGCCGGTCGAGGCGGCGCTCAGATTGCGCTGGAACACCTTGACCATCGTCTCCACTCCGTTGGCGGCGAGAGCCTCGCCGTACATCAGCATGATGTCCGCCTGGGAGACGACCTTGGAAAGGTCCTTCAGGATCGGCATCGCATAGCGCTGCGCCCGCTCGGCCATGACAACGTGGCCGGCCTTGAAGAGCGCGTCGACCACATCCCACACCCGGGTGCGGCCGTCGACGACCTCGTTGCCCAGCCGCTGGTACAGGGCGCCGACCTCCGGATCCAGTGCGTTCTGCCAGGGCTTTGCGTCTGAGGAGGCGCGCGAGAAGCGCTCATAGGCCGCCGCGATAAGCTTCTGGAAGAACTTGTCGGCCTCGGGACCCAGGCCCGGGGAGATGGTGCCCAAAACCGCCACGATGAAGTCCCGGTCCTGCTCGGTGCACTGGTCCAGCCCTAGGAAGGTGTCGAACGGGTTGACGGTGTACTCGGGGGAGTTCTTAACCCGGATGGACACGACCTGGTCGCGCTTGCTCGCCGGCAGCATGGCGCGATAGAGGTCCATGATGAGCCGCGAGCTCGGGCCGACGTCGACCACCGTCACGTACGGCACATCCTGCGCGCCTGGCGCCATGAGCAGCCCCGAATTGAGCAGGTTCATGAAGAACGACTTGCCCGAGCCGGTCGGAGCGAAGCCCACCGTCGCCCAGGAAGTCTGCAGGCCCGAGCCCAAAGCGATCGGGTAGGGCCGGCCTTCGAGCGTCGATGCAATGAGCTGGCCCGTCTTCCAGATCGACGCCGCGCGCACCACCGGCGACATGCGGGTGATCTCGCCGATCGGGGCCGGCAGGTACGGAGCCGAGCTTGCGCGCGAGAAGCCGGCCGCGGTCGAGATGGCAGCGAGGGCCGGCTCGCCCGTTTCGTTGGAGCAGACGGTCGAGCCCCATGCCTCGATCGAGCTGCGCAGGTATTCCACCTGGAACTGCAGCTGCTCTTCGCTCTTGGCCCAGGTGGTGAGTGTCATGCGCGTGGCCGCGACGTAGCCGCCCTCCTTTTCGATCTGCTTGAGCTCGTCCCAGCCGCGCTTGATCCCCTTGTTGAAGTCGCCCATGGCGGCCATGAAACTGCCGAAGAACTGGTCGCTCTTGCGGAACTCCAGGCCCGACGGAATCACGTCCTGCGAGTAGGCCAGTGGAATCGTGCGGCCGAGCTTATCCATCAGTTTGTTGAAGGGCTGCGAGCCTTCCTCTGGCAGCACCTCCACCACCACGCTCGCCGAGAGGGTTGAGCCCTGCCGGGCGAACTCGAAGGACTTGAACTCCTCCCTGAAGCTGGCGGGGATCATCTGGCGCGAGAGGGCCACCGGCATCACCGCCGCCTCGTCAGCCCGGCGCACCGGGCTCGCGCCTATCACGCCCTTGTCACCCAGGAAGCGCGGCGCCCATGTGGACGGGAAATCGGTGTGGTCGAACACCCTGCGCACCATGTTCGCGGCCTCGCGCACGGTCATCGTGCTCGCCAGCAGGTAGGTGCCGCCGGTGTTGATCTCCACGGAGAGGTCCTTGACCAAGTTCTCCACCATGGACTTGTGGCGGGTCACCAGCAGGTTGGAGGGCTGGGCCATCGACTGCGAGAACGTGTCGTTGTAGGCGATGCTCACCTTGCGCCTGCTCAGCTCAGCGGCCGCCTTCTTTTGGCGCTCCACCAGGTTGGCCTGCTCGTTGGAGTTCATGCCCGCCCGATGCGTGAAGACCGCCAGGTACACAGCCTCGTCGGTACAGGCCCGCGCAAGCTCCTCGACCCGGGCGTCGAAGAAGGCGGTCTCGGTCATCCCGAGGCGCTTGGCCGTCGTCGCCATGGGCGAGATGAGTTCGCGCGCCAGGCGCACCGATCCAGCTGGGTCGCTGCGGAAGCAGAAGGACATGCTGTGGTTGCGCCCGTTGCCTGCCTTCATCCGATTCGCGAGGATCGTGGCCAGGTTCTGCGCCAGCTGCTCGAATTCCTTGGCGCCTACATAGCGCCGAATGCCCTTGATCTCGATGAAGGACACCACGCTGCCACTCTTGAGCGCCATGATCTCGGCCGGCGCGTCAGCCTCCGTCTGGATCGGGGCGCGCCAGTCGCAGGCCAGATCGGTGTCTCCGAGGGAGATCTGGGAACCAGCCCAGTAGATGAAAGACTCGATTGCGTTGATGAGCATGAGATCCTGGATGTCTGGTGCGCTCAGACTGCGCGTGGAAGGTGGTTGCCTACGCCGGTCAGCCGGCTGGCCGGCGGAACCCGAAGCCGAACGGCTTGTCCGGCGCCGGGGCTGCCCGGGCCTTAGCCGGCTCGGCATGTGTTTCATCGGGCTGCGAGCCCGGCGTGGCGGCAGGGAAGCCCATCCGTGTGGGCCGCTCTGTCGGAAGAGCGATCGCCTGGTCATGGCCACGCTCGCGGCTCGCGCCGGTGGCGCTCGTGGCCGCGGATGCGCCGCTCGCGACCCGAACAGGCTTCTCGGCGGCCTGACGCTGGGTGTATTCCTTGCGCAGCCAGGTGGTGGCGGCTTCCTTGAAGGCGCGCTCCGAGGCCTCCCCGGCAATTCCGAGCAGATCCCGCATCACCTGCTCGCGCGCCAAGGCACGCAGCCGAGCGATCTCCTGCTCGGCCTCGTCGGAGTCATCGATGTGAAAGCCCCGCATCACCTCGTTGATATGCAGCGGGCTCACGTAGGCCGTCGCCGAGCCTTCGTCGCTCGCGTTCGTCACCGAGGGCTGTTCGGACTGGACCTTGAGGTACTCCACCAGCGAGCGCAAACGCATGAAGCCCGACCTCTCCCGGCAGATCTCCGCAAAGGCCATGGGCGCGCCCGGATGGTTGGAAAGCATCCGGCGCATCGGCAGCAGGTTGTCCTCATCCAGAACGTCCCGTGGCGTGCGGTCCTTTCGGAGCAGGAACTGGAATGGCTGCGCCGGCACGCTGCGCTCGATGCGTGCTCCGCTCTGGCACCACATCGTGAGCCATTCCGCGTAGTCGGGGCCGGCAGAGACCGGCGCTTTTGCGAGCACTTGCGCGAGGCGCGCGCCGCTCTCTGTGGTTGCTGCTGTCATGAATCCCCCCTCTCCCGGCCGACCACTTCGGACGCCAGGCACGGATGGCTGGCGCCGACGGCATCGGCCACTTCAAGCAATTGCTGTACGGACATGTTCTCCATGCGCACCTGTACGCCGCCTGAGCCATAGCCGGACACATTGCCGCCCAACTCCTTCGCCGCGAGGGCCATCTGGAATGAAATTGCACGGTCCATCGCCCGGTACCAGACGGATGTCGTGGTGATCTCGGACTGACGCTTCATGCGGTTGTAGATCGGCCGCGCCAGGCCCGCCCAATGAGCCTCGGCGACCAGGCCGTGAGGAATCGACAGCTGGTAGATCGGATCGCCCGCGATGATGTTCGGAAGCTGCAGTTGCACGGGCAGCGGCGCGGCCGCATTCGCCGCATAGGCCGACAGCACCGTGATCCGTGCGTACTTGAGCAGCCAGGTCAACTCGATCTGGGACACCCAGCGGCGGATCAGCGTGTTGCCGGCGTCGGCGCCGAAAGCGATGAGCGAGACCGTGTCGGCATCGGCATGGCGCCATTCGATCGCGACCTCGACCAGCGTGGGCTGGCCCGGATCGAGCAGGTTGTCGAGGTCCAGAAACGGCTGCTGGTACCAGCCGCTCGTCGGCAGCGGCGTGCGCATGATGTCCAGGGCGTGCTGGACGCGATTGCGGCGGAAGTAGATCATCCGCGAGCCTCGGTCGTACATCATCTTCTGCTGCATCTGCGGACTCGACCAGGACTGGTAGGCCCCGCGCAGCGCGACTTCGATCTGGGGCACCGAGCGCTCCACGGACGGCAGCAGCTCGGCGATGCACTCGCTCAAACGGGGCTTGTTCCACTCCCGGTCGGGCGCCTTCCACGGGTAGGCCGCGACGACCAGGTCGCGGGTGTGATTCAGCACCCGCGCCACATCGACCATCCCGCCTTTGTCGACCCCGTTCACCTGCTTGAATCCGGTGAGCTCGACACCGAGATCCTCGGCCAGCGTGGTGAGCTTTGTCTGCAGGAACTTGCTCGAGCGCAGGCTGGGGAGCTGCTTGGGCACCGCATCAAGGTTCGTCACCCAGATGTGGTTCATCAGGTCGCCGCCAGACTGGAAACGCCGAAAGCCGCCGTTGGTCGAGTAGCAGATGCCACCAGAGGTGACGTCCTGCAGGTCGAAGTGCGCCACACCGAACTCCGGCGCGGTACCGACGGCCGTGGGCAACTCCTCCTCGGTCGGATGGGAGCTGCGGTAGGAACCTTGGCGGGCGTGGGTGATTGCCATCTTGCGGGTACGGTCCTGGGGCTCAGGCCTGGGAGGCCAGCGCCTCCTCCACGAGCTCGCCGTAGGAGGCGTGCCACGAGCTCGGCTTCAACGATGGGTGGTCATCGAGCATGTCGGCGCCGGCCTTCTTCAGCACCTCCGGCTTCCACACCAGGCGCAGGTCGAAGACGGCATCGCCCCGCGCCGCGTAGTCCACCGAGTTGAGCTTCGCCATGGCGCCAGCAAAATCCAGCGCCTTGGAAGTTCCGAAGGCCTTGCGCACGGGCATCACCCGCTCGCACAGCACCTCGTAGATCTGCTTGGCCACGGCCGCCTCGTTGGGATCGGACATCGCCGCACCGATGGCGCGCAGCAGGTTGTTCAGATCGGCCGCCGCAAGCTCCGGGATCGCCGCGAGCTGCGCGTCCGAGGCCAGGCTCCCGCCGCCGCCGGTCGAGGCCGTCTTGCAGCCCAGATGCGGGTAGCCGTGGCACAGGGAGCAGATCGGAGCCAGATTGCTGTCGTCGTTGTTGTGGTGGTCGTCGTCCTGGTGGTGCACCTGAAGCTTCGTCGGCTTCTTTGCAGTCTGCATCGAGCGGTATAGGCACGCCTGGCACGTGTAGCGCGCCTTCTCAAGCACCTGGGGCCGGCGCGCGACAAAGACCGCATCGGCCTGCTTGGCCCGCGGGTCGTTGTCTCGAAAGGCGCTGCGCTTGATACCAGGGATGAGTTTGAACATTCAGGCTGGGCAAAAAATATGGCCGACCGCCAGGAGGGGCGAACCCTCCCCGACGTCGACCAGCATGGTGCACCGCGAGGGTGCCGGAAAATTCGCGCTCTTAGCTACTACAGTTTAATAGCTGTAGTAATAGTTTTTCGCGGATTCTTTTCTCGTGGCCAGTTTTTCGAATCTAGAGGGGTTGTGTAGACCGAATTGCTCCCCCCTAGAAGGACTGGACCCGGCCAATGTCAGAAGTGCTCCCGCCGGCCGCAGTCACTGCGAACTCGACGATTGCCCAGATGCAAATCATTGCCGCACCCGCGGAGATCGGCATCCAGATCTGGCGTGCTTCGACCTGGTCGCCTCCGTTGTCCTGGCCCTTCTTCTTCCATTTCAGGAGGCCGTAGCAGATGGAAGCCATGCCGCCCAGAACCATCGCCCACTGAAAGAGCGTGACACCGAGCTTGAATAGCTGGATCAGCGAGTTGACGGAGGTGTTCGCATCGAGCGCGAAGGCGCTGCTTGTCAGGGCGGTGGTGGCAACGGCGACCGCGGCGTTGCGGCCCAGTGCAGCGTTGTTTGCGAGGGCCATGGCGATACGTACGTTCAGGTTGGAGATCAGGTTTTTCAAGTTAGCTCCTGCGGGTCTGTTGGTTGATTGGTTAGAACGAAAGGCGTAATATGCAGTGCACCGTGCTAGTTAATTGGCGCGGTTGCCAAGCGGCGACAAGAATTGCGGCGGTTGTATTCAATGTGTAGCAATGTTCACGAGAATCGCTCCCCCGAGGATGTGCCAGAACCCGCGCCAGAACCCATCGCCCTCTTGGGCGTGCCCTTGCGCAGCACGATTGAATAGCAGGAATGCGCGGAAGATCGCGCACACGCCGAGCAAGAAGATCCAGGCGTAGATCGCGTCCCATAGCGGCTTCAGCGAGCCAGATGTGCCGTCCCGGATGTAGGCCATCTGAGATGCGACGCCCTCGCCGATTCCGCCGTAATCCCTCGACAGGGACTCAACCCAGGCCGAGAGCATCGTGGCCCCGATGGTCACCAGCAGATTGCCGCCCACGCCAGCCCATGTCGGCTGCTGGCCGCCATGATGGTCGTGGCCCATCTTGGCGATCTTGTGCAGGGCCGAGCCGGCGAAGAAGAACCCGATGAGCAGCGCCGCCCAGTAGACGAGCGGTACGAACGCCCTGCCGAGCGCTGCGAACTCATTGAGGAAGGCGGCGAAATCTGGCATGGGTCAGCCTCAAGGAATGATCTGGCCTGCGGTGGTCTGAACTACCTCACCGCGCTTACCGATGGACAGCACGCGAGCACCCGCCACCATCGCGCCAACGGACACTGTCGTGAGGCGGCCTTGCTCGTCGGCGATCCAGACGAGCTGGCTCGGACCGTGGTTCGGCCAGGTACCGCGCAGCTTCCAGCCCGCCAGCACTTCCCTCGACTCGGGCGTCGAGTCCGTTTCCGGGGCGCGCCGCCCCTTGCCGCTTACCTTGGAGGGCTTGCGGGCATCGGCGAGCCGGATGACCCGGGCGGGCTTGGCTTCCACAACGCGTGACGCCGCGGCCTTGGCGGGCGTGGCCATCTTCGGAGCGACGGCCACGGTGACGCGCTTGGACGGCTTGGGGCGCTCCGCCTTGGCGACGGCGGCGGTGCTCGGCGCCTCGGCCTTCGGGGGCGCCTTCGCCACTTCGATCGGCGCAGTCGTCGCCGGAACGGCCTTCTGCACTTCGCTTGGAGGCGCTGCCGGCGGGGCGGCCGGGGCAGGAGCTGGGACCGGGGCCTGCGCCACCACGGCCGGAGCGACCTCGGGTGCCTTCTGGACCGGCTGCGCCAGTTCGAGGGCCGCGGGAGGAGCAGGTTCTGCCGGTGCTGCCGGGGCAGCTGCGGGCGCTGGGCCCTTGTCCGCCAGGAGATCCGCCTCGGCGTCCAAGGCGGGAGCTGTCTTCGAACCACTCTCCCCGAACAGGTCCGGACTGGACGCCTTGCTGGGGCCGGTCGAGTCGAGCATGCCGTTGGGCTTGTTGGCCTGAATGGCGGGTGCGCTGTCCATTGCCGACGCGATGGTGGGCTCGATGGCCTTGCGCGACGAACTGCCGATCAGGCCGGTCTTGTACCCGACGATTCCCGCGGCCACGAGCACGACCGCCCCCACAGCTCCGTAGAACGGCAGATTGGAGTTCTTCTTCGGCGCAGGTTCGGCGTCTCCCTCGGGGTCGCGCGGAATCGCGTCCACAGGGTCCTCGAGCGACTCACTCAGCGTGTCGCGTGCTTCGCTGTTGTCGAAGCCTGGGTCGACGCGATCGTGCAGTTCCGGCGCCTCGACGCCTTCCGAACCGCCCTCTGCACCCCACAGATCATCGAGCGAACCCTCGTTGCCCTGCGATCTGGTTCCATCTTCTTCAAGGTTGCTCATCAGTAGCGCACCTGCACTTGATTGATAGGGGCAACGGCCGGAGCGAACGAGCCGTAGTTCATGCCAGTCGCCAGGTTGAAAGAGATCCCAGGCTGCTGCTGGAAGCCGCCCTGCGGATAGCGTTGCGGCTGCTGCTCAGCCTGCGCCTGGGCTTGCTGCTGCGGCGCCGCCGCGGTGGAGGAAGCGGCCTGCACGGAGTTGAACAGGACGCCGATCATGGTGTTTGCCGGGAGCTTCACCGTGTTCTTCTGCTGCTGCAGTGACTGCACCAGTTGCTGGCCCACCTGGGTGGCCGATGAGAGGCCCGCCGCGGCGGCCTGCTTATCAGTGGCCTCAGGCAAGACCACGGAAGTCGACAGACCGTTCGTCACGACCTGCGAACTGCGCTGCGCGATCGCACTCGCCGCACCACTCACCGATGCGAAGGCGATCGGGAGCACGTAGCGCGACAGGATGTGCCGGTCAATGCTGCCGGCGAGCGCGTCAGCCGAAGTCTGCTCGTCCAGCGCGACCGCGTTGATCTTGGCGACCTTGCCGTTGAAGCGGATGTCGGTGAAGGTCACCTGCAGGCCTTCGCCCTGGTTCAGCACGGCCGTGCCCTTGAGGAACGCCCCCGCATACTTGCCGCCGATGACCTCTGCTGTGACGTACGAGGACTTCTCGGTGTCGATCGGCGACGTGGTGCGCGCGGCGTGGATGGTCAGCGCCCCCGGCAGATCGGGATCCTCGGTGGCGACGTTCGTGGCGGCAACGCCCTGCCCTTGGCTCGTCACGCCCTGCTGCGCGTTGCCGGTCGCCTTGGGGTTCTGGTAAGGGGCCACGTGGGCGATCGCCGCACCCGAGGGAGCGTCAGCGAGAAGCTGGCCGAGCTGGCGGTTCAGGCCCTCTTGGATGGCCTGCTGGCGCACGGGGTCCTGGTAGGAGCCCGGCTGGATGGCAACCTGCGGCGTGGTGACGTAGGTCTGGTACGAGCTTGCGCCCGGCCCCACCAGCGTCTCAGGCGCGCCACCGTGTTGGCCGATGGACGTGGGCGCGCCGGAGGGAGGCGGCACATACACGCCACCTTCCTGGCGGCTCTTCGCAGCCTTCTGCGCCTGCAGCTCAGCCAGCCGGCCTTTCTCGTAGTCGGTCTGCTCCACATCCTTCTGCGCGCCTGTGCTCGTATTGGCCGACAGATCGACCTGGGCCTTCATCTCTTTCTTGCCGCTGGCCATGAAGACCAGGCCGACCACGGCGACGAAGGCAACCCCGAACGCGGCTGCCACCCACTTCATCACGCGCTTGGCGCCTGGGTCGAGGCGTCGGCCTTTTCCGCTATCGGCGGCAGGACCGGCGATCGCCGCGGACTCCGTGCCTGCCACGTCCGCGAACTCAAGTTCGCCGTCGGTGTTTTGGTTTTCGTTGCTCATCTGCGCTTCTCGCGTCACTTGGGGAAACCAGAAAGCCGCGCGTTCGACAACAGGGCTCCCGAAACTGAGGTGGCGTTAGATCCAACGGGCTCGACGCTGATGCCCCCTAGGGCCACATTGCGCAATTCACCGGCCTGCGAGATCACGACCACGGGTGTGATGGGGAGCTGGTAGACGAACACCCCATCGGAGGAGCCTTGGCGGCGCATCCACGCCGGCGAAAGGATCTGCGCTGATGTGCGCACCGCCATGCTGGAGGGCGAGATCTGCCAGGCCATGATCTCGTCGGTCCCGCTGCCGGCCACCGTCAGGCGACGGGCCTCACGCGGCGGCGTGCGATACAGGTAGGCCATCAGCTCGTCGGCCATGTGGGTCGGCGCAGGCGCAGCGCTCGCCATCGCCGTCGGCGGAACGCCGCCCACGAACTTGGGCACCACCAAGTCCAGGTTGTAGTCCGTGGCGTCCTGCGCGGGCATCACAGTCACGGAAACCGGTCGAGCGATGTCCTTGAGCTTGAAGGCGATGTTCCCGAGTTGGGGCTGCTTCATCCCGACAGAGAAGACGTGCTCGGCCATCTGCGAGACCGCATAGCCGGCATCGTTGAAATTGTCAGCGGCCTCGACAGGCCAGGGGCGGCCGGCCGCGTCGACGAACATGATCGTTGCGCCCTGGCGAGGCGCCAGCCGCAGCACGGGGGGCGTGCTGCCGGGCGAAAGATCGATGGTCGTTTGAGTGCTGGTCGGCCGGGCCGGCGGACGGCCGGAAATGTTCTCGCTGAACGCATCCTTGCGCTCGTCAATCTGCTTGCGCAGGTTCACGATCTCTTTGGGCGTCAGCGGAGCGATCTTGTCCAGCACTGCCTGCGTAGTCGCGACGTAGGGCGTCGGCATGGCGGCGGAGGCTGACGGCGCCGGCGGCGTGGCCGGCGACGGCAGCGCTCCCGGCACTTGACCCGGGCTGGGACCGCTCTGGGCGAACGGGCTCGCTGCCGCGGGGCTTTGAGGCTGCTGGTTCGGCACCGGCGCGCCCGGATTCGAGACGCGGGATACGCCCTGCGCACTCGCGCCCAGGGACGCGCACTCGAGGATGGCCGTCAGGACGGCCACAGCTGCCTGGCGCATGTTCACGCTGAGCGTCTTCCGTACCATCGATCGCGCGTCGGCGCCGGTTTTTTCGTTCATAGCAATATTGTCCTGCAAACTCATTCTTTGGACGCTCTTCGCGATCCAGTCGCGTGGCGCGATTCAAACGAATGGAATGCCGGTGTGCGCTGCGATCTCCAGGCGCAAGGTGAACTTTCCATAGATCAGCGCGTTGGCGAACGGCGTCGGAGCGGTAGCCCACAGCTCGGCGAGCTCGGCGCGGCTGGCCAACGAATCTGGCAGCACGTCGTTGAACATCGCGTACCACTCGGGGTGGTTCTTCTCCAGTGCGTCCATCTCTACGATTGCAGTGGCCATTCCGATCGATTCGTGGTCGACGTTCTGCTGGGGTTCGTTCGCGCTCATTTGATTTCTCGCCTCGCTTGTCTACAAAAGAATGGGAAAAATGGGGGGAGGGCACCCGCCAGCTAGGCCCTGGACTGATCCGGAACCAGTTGGAGGCTGTCAATTGCGATGCCGCGGGGGTTCTGGTCGAGCCCCACGCGCCGCACGACCACATGCAAGATGAAGTACCGCGGCTGATCCTGGGTCTTCGTCCCCCGACGAAACAATGTGATCGGAGCCTGGACGCGCCAGGCGAACATCCCATCGAACTGGCCGCGTTTTGCAATCACGGGTGTGTTCGACAGGCTCACTGACATCGTCATCTCACGGGCAACGATGTCCTGCACCCAGGGGCCCAGTGCCTCTTCGACAGCGTCACCGCCTTTTTCGGTGAAGCAGGTCTTCGATTCCTGGAGCGACTTGCGCCAGTGCAGGAAGTCGTGGCTGAAGAGCATGCGGGCGCATTCGTCCACATAGCCGAGGACGCGCGCGTCACTCACGTAGGGCTTGTCCAGCGGGACGATCGGGATCAGGCGACCGTCCGGCGTAGCGGCGATCACCTCGCGGTGGGTTCGGGTCAGGAACACGATCGCGATGATCAGCGCCACGAGCAGTGCAACCACTGAAATTGAAAGCCAGACGACCAGGCGCGTGAGCTTGCTCACCTGAGCGGCCGCGCCACCGTCGGGGCGGCTCGTACCCGTGGCAGCTACCACCGCCTTTTTGGCCGCATTGGCCTTGATCAACACTGCGCTCATTCCTTGCTGCTCTCCCGCTCGCGGGTCGTTGGGTTGGTCTGCTTCGCCGTCGCGGCGGGGTTGCTGGGGGTGGCCGCAGGGGGCCGGGTCGCCGCGGCACTGGCCCGCGGCATCGGCGCGTTGGCCGCGAGCCGGGCTCGGATGGCCTGCTCGTTCTTCTTGTCGAGCTGGTCCAGCGGCACCAGGGCGCCGCCGGGGGTGACCGCCACGACCTCGTAGTCGAGCTGCACCGCCCAGATCACTGCAGCCAGCAGGCACACCGACAAGACCGCCACCACGATTCCGACCCACTCGGCGATGGCCGTGAGCGCGCCCGTCATCGGCGGCGCGATCACGCTTGCGAGAGCCAGGGCGTCGGAGCCCAGCGGGTTCAGAGTCCTCTCGGTCATTGGTCAGCCTCGTGGCGCACGAGTCGCCTCGGTCAGAAGGAAGTCCGCCTCGGCGCGTGGCGCCCTCACGCCGATCTCGTGAAGCCCCTTGGGCGTCGGCAGGGCCGGGCGGCGCTCGGGCGGCAGGAGCGAGTCCTGGAATTCCTGCGAGCGTGCCGTCCCGAAGGCGGCTGTGAACCGCTCTGCGAACGCGTTCCAGGCGAAGCGATCGCCACGGTCCGGCATGATTTCGTTGATGCGGGCCCAGCCTCCCATGTTCTCGATCGCGCGGCTCAGCAACGGGCCAGTAGCTTCGATCTTGGGCGCCTCGTAGGGGCCGACGCGAGAAACCAGCAGGAACAGGCGCTCCAGCGCGGTCTCCTCCTCCACGAACGACGGGTCGAGCGCCTTGCGCAGATCTGCGACCGTGGGCGCCTTGCGGCTGTTCGTGGACACCCAGTTCAGGAGGAACTTGGTGGTCGCCTCGGGCCCAAACGACTCGATCGCCGCCAGCCAGGCGGTGACCTCCAGGTCGTTGAGCTCGTGGCGGCACGCAGCGCAAGCCTGCACGGCCGTTTGGAGGACGCTTGCGATCTCGGCCTGCGTGCTCATGCTGCCGCTCCAGGCGCTGCCGCGCGGTGGCGAGCGAAGCCGAATCCAAAGCCGCCTGGTGCGAAGCCAGCGGAAGTTCCAGCCGCCGGCTTGACGTCTGCGTCCTGGACCTCGCTCTGGTTGCCGAAGCGCTTCGCAAGCACCCGGTCGACCGAGGACTTGCTTCCGTTCAGGGCAGCCGACTCGAAGGACTGCGGACCCGAGCGCACAGGTGCCGCCGGCGCCCCGACGGCGGGCATGAGCCGGGCCTTGCTGTCGCGGGGCCAGTAGCCGAAGTTGGTATGGAAGTCTCGCAGCGTGATGGAGCTGGTAAAGAAGTTCCGCGCCGTGGCGTCCCAGTTGGAGTAGAGGCGCCTGCTCGACGTTGCGAAGTCCTTGAACTTCTGCAGCAGCCACGCCTTGTGCTCGTCCGTGATGAAGCCAGCTTCCTCAGCCTTGGCGATCAGCCCTTCGTTGAACTCGTAGTCCACCGGAAGAGCACGCTTTCCCTTGCTGCGGCCTGCAGGTTTCACCTCGCCGACGAGGGGAAACTCCTCCACGGCCAAGCTCGCAAGAGCAGATGACGCAACGAGTTCCTTGATTTGGGCACCGAAGCGCTCATTCACGGCCTCGAACAGCTCCGCCATCTGGATGTGACGCCATGCGCCGCCCTCGACCTGCTCGAACCCCTGCAGGAGGGTCGCGCTGTTCTCGGCCCAAACATTTGCGCTCAAGCCGCTCAAACGAGAGAGGATCAACGGGTCACCCGGGATCGTGGCTGGCTTTGTCGAGCGGAACGCCGCCTCGACCAGCAAGACCCCGGCGCGAACCACCGCCGCATCGGGCGAGTGAAACCACGCGGCCTCGGTAAGCCAACGGATGTCGATGACTGAATGTGTAAGGGTGGTGATCATGTTTTTCGTCCGCGATGGTAGTCTGTTAAGGAGCGCTTTCGAAATCTTTTTGCGCTTACATTGACGGTTGCTGCTTGTTGTCTCCAGAATACCAACACGAACTGCAATCCGTAAGTGCAGATTTCTAAAAACTGAAACCTAAAGGTACCGGTTTCAGAATGTTTAGGACGAAATCTTCCAATGACCGCAACAACTGCACCTTTTGGCTTCCCGCGTACGCAACACCAGCAAGCACCGGCAGAGGCGGCAAACGAAACGGTGGCGGCCCCCGCCGCGATCGACCCCCTTGTTTCGCAGATCAGTGAGCGCACGGTGCTCTGTTCGCTCATGCAGGATGGCCGCGAAACCCTGTCAGGCCAGATCGCAGCGACCCTGAACGCGCAGGACTTCGGCGAGGAGATCCACGTCAACCTGTTCCGCCTCTGGCAGCAGCTGGGCCAGTCTGGCCAGGCCCGCGACCTGGCGGCGCTGGTGGACGCCTCGCGCACACACAATGTGTTCACGGGTGGCGAGGACTACCTCATCAACCTCGCAACGAACCCCACCTACCTGACGGCCAGCGTGGAGGCCATCCAGGCGGCTGCGACCCGCATCAAGGAGCTGAGCGTGACCCGGACGGTGCTCGCCTCGGCCAAGCTCGTGGTGGAGAAGGCTGCTCTTGGGCAAGCGTCGGTGGATGAGCTGACCACCATGCTCGAGGACGCCGCAGGCAACGCACGCACTTCGGCCAAGTCGTCACGCACCGGCCCCGAGCACGTGGTCGGGTTCATCTCGGTCGTGCTCGAGCAGATCGAGCAGCGCCTGGAAGGCAAGGAGGTCGACACGGGCGTCACGACCGGCTTCCCGAATCTGGACCGGCTGCTTGGGGGCTATGGCATGGCCGACGAGGATCTGATCGTGCTGGCCGCGCGGCCCTCGATGGGCAAGACCGCCATGGAGGTGAACCTCATGCTGGCCGCGGCCGAGGCGGGTCGCGCCGCCCTCCTCTTCTCGATGGAAATGCGCGGCACGTCCATGTGCAAGCGGATGATCTCACGTGCCGGCCGGGTGCCGGGGTCGGTCTTCAACAGCTCCGAGCAGCTGACTGACCGGCTGGAAGCAATCTACGAGGCGTCGGAGAAGCTCGGGAACCAGCACGTCTACATCGACGAGTCGCCCGGCCTGTCGCTGGCCGAGATCCGGACGCGCTCGCGCATCTTCGCCGCCCAGAACGCCGACAAGAAGCTGATCATCGGCATCGACTACCTGCAGCTGATCGCCGCGGGCGCGGCGACCAAGCCCGGCGCCGATCCCCGCGTGGTCGTGAGCGACGCCTCAAAGGGGCTCAAGCAGCTCGCTCGCGAACTGAAGTGCCCCGTCGTTGCACTGGCACAGCTCAGCCGGACGGTGGAGCAGCGCGCAAACAAGCGCCCCATGATGTCTGACCTGAAGGAATCGGGCCAGATCGAGCAGGATGCCGACGTGATCATGTTCCTGTACCGCGACGAGTACTACAACCCCGAGACCACCGAGCCCGGCATCACCGAAGTGATCGTCGCCAAGCAGCGCGAAGGCGCCACCGGCACGGTCAAGCTGGCCCATCAGCTCGCATCGTCCCTCTACGAGGACCACCTTCAATGACCACCCCCACCCCTTCACCCCAACAACGCAAGCCGAGAAAGCGGCGCACCCGCTACAGCGCCAACGCCGTCGTGCGCAAGGAAGCCGAGCTGATGAACGTCTCGCCCGAGTTCGGGGTGGCCTTCTTCTTCAACCTCATGAACCGGGTCGTCAGCAGCGCCATGGTCAACGGCGAATGCTGGATCCAGGGCATCGGCACCTTCAAGCGGACCGAGTACGCCGCGCGCCGGCGCCACAACCCCCGCACAGGCCAAGTCGATCTGATCCCCGGTGGCGAGAAGATTACGTTCCATCCTATCAAGCCCCGCAAGGTAAAGGATGGCGCGTCCGACGAGCAAGCCATGCGCCCCCGCCCTCGGGCCCAGGTCATCATCTCGTCCGTTCACAGGCTGAAGTAGGCGATGAGCATCAAATCACGCACAGAGCTGCTTCTGATTGCCGCGGGCTGGCTCTGGACCTTCTCCCTCGCGGGCTTCAACCGCCCCGCGCAGGCCTCGCACATGGCCGTGGCTGCTGGCATCGGCCTGGTGCTGTCGCTCGCCTTCCGGCGCTGCGTCATGGGCTTCTTTCGCGCGGACCTCGGCAACCTGGGCGAAGGCATCACCAATGCCTATCTCTGGACGATCGTGGCCTTCGTGACGGGCCTGGTCGCGTCGGGATATGTGCTCGCGGGCGGACCCCTCCAACTCCGCAACCTGCTATGAACACGTCCACCTCACACGTTCAGCCCATCCCGGAAGCTGGGGCTCGTGCAATCGGGTACCAGCAACGCGCGGTGGGCAAGTGTGGCTCGCCGAAAGAGGAAGGTGGCCACTTGATTGCTTACCGCCGGATCTAGCGCAAGTACCGCGCCTAAGATTCAGCGCCCCGTCACCGCCGCACCGACGCCTCTGCCCCTGTCGTCGCCGCCTGCATGAAGGCCCGCGCAGCCTTTACATCCGCGCCACTGGCTGCGATCTGCGCCCGCAGCTCGCCCAATGCAAACTCTGCGGCGACCTCCTGTGCATCGGTCACAGGCCACACCTCGCCCTGGGCGCTCGCACGGAAGCGCTGCCCGAAATATGTGCCGTCGGCGGCCCGGCCCAGCGCCAGCCAGGTCAGCCTCTCGCCTGCAACCGGCTTCGTCGACAGCAACGTCGCCGTCACACCCAGGAGCTCGCGGCGCGAGCCGTCCTTCATGACAAGGACGCTCTTCGAGCTCACGAATGCCTGGACCAGCTTGCCGACCGCGATCTGTTCGGCACGCTCGACCCGCCCTCTGGCGATCTCCTCGCCTCGCTGGTTGGCCAGGTAGACGACAGCGCCAGCAGCGGCGACCAGGACCACCGCCGCCGTGCAGACAGGGGCGAGCCACTTCGATGGGGCTTTGTTCGTCTCGCGGGCGCGGGTTGAGGATCGAATGGGGAAGGAGGTCGTCATGTCTGTTCGTCGGAAGGTTGCTCTGGCCCCCGGGCGGCTTCGCGGCGTGGCCACCACGCTCGCGCTATATGCCGGCGCGGCGCAGCAGCTGCTCCAGCTGGGCATCGGGTGTCTGGAACTTGTCACTGGCCGCCTTGGACGCAGCGGCCTGCCGCAGGCATGCAACCGTCTCGCCGCGGCTCACGGGCCTGTCCGCCAGCTTGCACTCGTAGGCCAGCAATACCACCAGGTTGCGCTGGCCCTCCGGCAACTCGACCACGTCGGGGCAGACGGTGCTCAGGCGCTCGTGCGTCTCCTTCGCCATCACGCGGCCGCCCATCCAGCCAACAGCCACGGCGCCGACCGCGACGACGGCGGCGGCTGCGAGCACTCCAACGATCTTCTTCCTCATGGGTGCGATCCTATCCAAGTCGACCAAGGCTGCATCTCAGGCGCCGCTCAGGAAGGCGAGCTTGCGCCCGCGCGGCAGCTTCTTGATCGCGTATTCAGCCTTGGAGGCCTCGGACCGATCGGCGTACGGCCTGGCGCCAAGGATGCGCACCGGCGGGTTCGCCCGGGTGAACTTCGCGCCCTCGCCGGCCTGGTGCGCAGCGAAGCGCTCGGCCAGCTTGTTGGTGATCCCGGCGTACATGACGCCGCCTCGGCATTCGAGGAGGTACAGGCACCAGTTGCCGGGCTCGATCTGGACGGATGACTCGCTGCTCACCACCGTCGCCCTCAGAACAACGACGCCTGCGGGGTCGCCGGGGCAGCGCGCTTCGCCGGAACGTAGCTCAGGGCGAAGGCGTGCGCTTCACGGGCAACGGCGAGGTAGGCCTCGCTTGGCGTTTTAGAGATTTCCTGCCCCGGGACGTACGCCGCCCAGATTCGATCACGGATGTCCTTGGGCAGCGTGAACCAGTGCGCGGAGCACCCCCACATCTTTGGTGGCACGTGCCGCTGGCAGCTTGGCCAATGGCAGGTATGGGCTTCGCTCATTGGTGCACCGCGCCCAGCAGGTTCCAGCCAGTCGCCTTCACGAACGCCGGGTAGTCCATCGGGGCCCCGATCCGTGCGTCTGCCGCGTTCGGCAGGATGTAGGCCCAGGCGCGGCCCGAGGCCTCGTCGTAGACCAGCTTGAAGAGGTGCGAAGGCACCCACACACGGTTCGCGCAGATCGTGCGGCGCGGGGCGTTGAAGATCGGCCCCGAGAAGACGTACACATCGCCCCGGGCCCGGCGCACGTACTTGCGCACGTCGCTCTCGATCTTCGACCAGATCTTCCGGTTGTTGGTCTGGTCCTGTGGGACCATGTTCGACAGCGCGAACGACTGAGTCATCGATTCCGGATCAGGTTGATTGGCGGCGGGGGCAAGGTGCCCACGGTCCAGCCCACTACCACGATAGTCGTCGAGCTCGGCGCGCGCACCGCGCGGCAAGCGCGGATCAGGGAAGAACTGGTCGATGCGTTGCTCATCCTTGGCATCTGCAATTTGCGCTCGGTTCAGCCTCTCGAAGGTCACCAGGGGGGTCTTGCTCAGCCCCGAGTAGAGGACAGCGAAGTGATTCGAGCAGAGCGCAACCGGCTTCCAGTCGGCGCTCACCGAAGCGACATTCAGGGGTGTCTTCTGAGGGAAAAGGCTCGCGCACGAGCTGAAGCCGCGGCCGCTGGGCAGGGCCACCGGTGCGGCGCCCTGGTCCTGGAACGCTGCACGCGCGTGCTTGGCGACCGCACCGGAGACCGCATGCTCGGCAGCGGCACCGATGCTCCACGCGCCAGCAACCTGGGAGGCAAGCGCCAACAGTGCGGCGCCTGCGAGATTCGCGGCGAAAGGCTTATGTTTGTAGGAAAACTGCATTGCGGAGAACATTTTCTCTCCACAATACAGGGCCCGCGCAGATTTCCGCTAGGGCACGCGCCGGAAAACTAGTCTTCGCCTTCGGGCTTCGAACTTGTCAGCGCCCCAACCTGCGCACCGAAGCGATCCAGAACACTCGCCCGACTCGCCACCCGTGGCGGCTGCTGCTCGAACTCGTAGTACCGAATGGCCTCTTCCACCAGAGCCTTTGTCGACGTGCCCGCCTCGAAGACTGTCCCGTGCACCTGGGCCCGTTCGGTGAGGACCGGCCACGCCGGTGCGGCCAGATCGTCAGGCGCGGCCAACGCAGCAGCCAAAGCTCGAAGCGCGGCAGCGACCACCGGCGGAACGTCACCACCGTTCAGATGCGCAACGGCCGCGAGGGCGTCAACGCGCCAGCCGGCCAGCGAGTTCTGATCGTTCGATGGAATTTGATCCATGCCCGACAGTATCGGGGGTTTCGCCGCCGGCCGCGAGCGGGTGGGCACACCTGCGAGAAGCCTCATCGCGCCGCTCCAGCGGACTCCTCGGTCGTTACAGGAATACAGTGGCTCGTGCAAACGCAGCCCGATTTGCCTGCCAGCCAGACGACCGCGGTGTGCCCACTGAGGATCTGCGCCACGGTGCGGGTCTTGAACCGAACGAGCGGCGCGCCCTCGTACTCGAAATAGTCGACCTCGGTGCCAAGTGGCACACGTTCGTTGAAGGCGTCGACCTCGGCTTGAAGCCGCTTCTGGGCTTGAATTGCTCTGCTCATTGGGTTTTCCGTCGCTCAGGCGGCGACGGCTTCTCGTAGTTGATATTGACCCGGCGCCGTGCGCTCGAAGGCGCTTGCATGACGCTGGAGGACCTGGCGCACCTTCGCGCGCCAGTGGGGATTCGCGGTCGGGCGCATCGCTTGGATCGAGCCGTAGATCTGCTCGAGGTCGGCGCAGCCGCCGAGGGCCCGGAGGATCTCGCGTACGACTGGGAACCAGACGCCACGGCTGTCGCGGCCGGCGGCCACCTTCTGCTTCCAGCGCCTGTCGATCGCTGCGATCTCCTGGGCTTCCCGATACAGCATGAATCCGTGCAGCCGCCGCTGGCGCTCCTTCGTGAAAGTCACGAAGCACAGGGGCAAGGACAGGCCCGGGAAAAGGTTGCGGGGGATCATCGACTGGCGGATGCTGAAGAGCGAATGGAAGCGCTCGACGCTGCTGCTGGTCTGCAGGATGTACGCAGGCAAGATGAAGCCGGCCTGGCCGCCCTCCTCCAGAATCTCGTGCGACTTGCGTAGGAACGCGGCCACCGTCTCGGACTGGAAGGGCGGATTGCCGATGACGGCCTGCACGCGCCCCAGTTCCTCGACCGAGACTTCGAGGAAATCGCCGACGATCACATGGCGCCCGGACGCGCGGCGCGCGCGATCGGCCTGGACCGGGTCGATCTCGACGCCGACGACATCCAGCGAGTCAGGCAGCGCGCACAGGAATGCGCCGTCGCCGCAGGAGGGTTCCGCGACGCGATCGCCGGGCTGGAGCCATCCGAAAGCCTCTTCGACGATGCCCTCGGCCGCCCAAGCGGGGGTAAACCACTGATGCAGTGTTTGTTGGAGAGTAGGAGCGGTCAATGGCGGAGTTCGTGAAACGTTTGTTCTCGCAGCAAAGATACGCTGCGAAGCCTCATTCGCGCTAGGACACCGCTAGATTCATTTTCATTTCTGTGCGATTCGCCTGTGCGCTCGGGCCCGTCTCCATTGGGCCCTTGCCGGCGCCGAACGGGATCATCCTAAGGCAGTGCAATTCCAGCACCATCGCCGCACCGCTTGCTCCTCAGGGCCGTACACGCAAAGGTGTTGAGCCCACGGCGTCAGGGGTTCAGATCGACAATGGATAGCGGCAGTCGAGCGCTTCAGCCTGCGCGAGGGTGAGCTTGACCATGACGGGATCGATCGTGACGACATGGCCCGAGCCGCGCAGGCGCCGGGCGACGCGCGCGGCGGCCGAGCGCGGCAGCAGACGGCACTTGTGTCCGACCTGGGTACCGAAAGTGTGGCCAGGCCGATGAATGCGGACCTGGAAGAGCTTGCGGGTCTTGTACTTGGTGGTTGTCATGCTGACCACGGTACAGGACCGACACGCAAAGCGTAAGGGACAGCGGCCGATCAGCCCATCGGGGCCGGCGCGCGTTCGTCCTCGTCCTCGTCCTTTGTCGCGAGATCGTCCTCGACACCGTCCTCCAGGAACATGTCGACACCGACCAGATCCACCAGCGCATCCTCGTCGAACAGCGCTGCCTGTGAAGCCTGCATCGAGGGCGTGACGGGCTCGGCTGCGGCCAATCCCTCGCGGCGCTGCTCTCCCATCATTTCGAGCAGGCGCTCGCGCTGCACCTCGCCGACCAGGCCCTGCCGCTGCATCCACTGGGTGCGTTGGGCAATGGCGTGCCAGCGGCCGAGGCTCGCGTGCGAGGGCGACACAATGCCCATGCTCAAGTAGGTGCTCATGGCCTGGGTACGGTCGGTCTCGTCGTTGTGGTACCGGGCTATGTACTCATCGGACATCAGCATCACGAAGTCGGCCGCGCCGTCCTCATCCACGTCGAACGCGTCCTCGGTGTCCCAGGCAGTCGTGAACTCGCCGCTGGAGATCTGCTTCGTCTCGAACCCGCAGGACTCGTGGAACATCTCGTGCGAGTGCGAGCGGATGCCGCTGGAGAGCATGCGATCGCGCTTCGGGTCGCCCGTGCGGCGATCGTCCTCCCAGGCCCGGCCGACATGGATCTTGCCGTACCTGGGCACGGGCGTACGCGGCAGCGGACCGGTGATCGGCGGATCGCTGAGGTGGCCGTCCATCACCTCGAAGAACACCTTCAGTGCGTGGAATGGCTTGTGGATGCCGTACATGCTCCACTGGGCGTCGATCGCGACGAGCTCGCGGAAGCCCATGATCGTGAAGCGCGGCGCGATGCCGGCCCGGGCCGCTGCGGCCTCTTCCCTTCGCTGCGCAGTGAGCGTATAACGAAGCAGATTCTCCAACATCGTCGGCGAATAGACGTCGGCGCCGACGGCCACATTTCCGTTCGCGTCGATAGTACGGCCCAAATAGTTCCTGCTGGTCCAGTCGTACTGCGTATTTGCGATGAAGTTGCGAAGTCTGTTCAGCGGCCGCATGAAGCCGTAGCGCTCCGGGTCCGACTCGATCATCTGCTCGGCGCTGCGATCGCTTTTCACTCGCACGCACGTCCAGCAACCACTACGCGCTCCACATCCGCGCGGTTGCTTGGCAGCGTTCTCGGTCATGCGCATGTCGCCCACCACCGCACACGAGCTGCCGCCCGCGTCGCGATAGAACTGCAGCGTCTCGGAGAAATCCGAGTAGGTTTCGATCATTCCGGCCGAGGCGTACCCCAGGTATTCGAAGACCTCGTCAGCCGTCCAGTGGATGATGGGGCTCAGCCCGAGGCGCCCTTTTGCGTTCGTCCAGATCTCCGAGGCGCTCTCGCCACGCGCGCGGATGTTCGCTTCGCGGGTGGCCGACTCATCCAGGCGCACGCCCGTCATCACGACAGGCTGGGCTGCAGTCTTGTCCTTGCGCAGTTCAGCAAAGACTTCGTCCATCAGACGATTTCCAGTGTCGACCTTCCAGTCCTTGGAGCAATCCGCCGCCCCGGTGGGGAATGAGGGCAACGCGCGACCGCCGATCACGCGCACCGGCCAGGACGTGTAGAGGCTCGGCTTGCCCACGCGGATCTCCAGCGGCAGACCATGTTCGGAAGCGAACGCGCTCATCTTGGCCAGCTCGCCGTCGGCCAGCAAGCGCACGGCAGGCGACTCAACGCCGGTGTCGGTGTGCACGACCAGCATCTGCGGTACGGGCAGACCGGCCTTGGTGCGTTCGACAGCGACGGTCAGCACCAGGCTCACCAGCACCGAGGAGTCCTTGCCCGAGCTCCAGCCCATGACCGTAGGCGAACCAGTGTCCATCAGGCCATCGATCACGCGCATGGCAGTCGCAGCCAACGAATGGAATTCCTCGATCGCGGCGATGCGCCCTTCGATCGGGGAGATCGATGGGGCTTGAACTGTGGCGGGCTGTGTCATCTCGAATCGGTCGTTGTGCCGATTCAAGATATCGAGCGAGGCTCAGATCGCGACGAAAGAATAAAGTCGCACGAACTCGCAGTTTTGTGGCTGCACTGCGAGCCGCTTCAGCTCAAAGAGCGTCCACTGGCTCGGATACCGCAGTGCGCAAGGCCCAGCGAGCCTCGGCCTGTACGACAAGATGCTCCGCCGCCGAGAGCTCCCATAGAAGTCGGTGTGCGTCGAGCCGTAGGACTGGATCAGTCGTCTCCAGGCTCCTGCGCTACCTGGAAAACTCGAGCGAAGCCTGTATGTCGCGGCGGCGCCGGGAAGATGGGGCCTTTGACAACCGAAGTAGGTCCTTGAACTTCTGACAGACCGGCCCATAATTCTTTGCGATAGAAATAGCCGGTTGCTGGCGATTTCATCATCCCGGCACCACGCGCAGCCAAGTGATGGGAGATTGCCATGCTGACTGCACTTCGTAGTACAGCCTTCGCCTTCGCGGTCGCTCTTGCACTGGGTGCGCAGGCGCAACCCGACTTGCGTCTGCCTCCTCCTCCGCCCTCGCCAGGCGAGGCCAGTCCCGGCGGAACGCCTCTCGTGACCGACCCGGCCCTCGCATCGTTCGCGAATTACACAATCTATTTGCGGGGGACGATCCCTTACTATCATGCGGATGCTCATCGCTATGACCCCGCGTACATCAATCCGCAGGGCCATAGCGTATTCTTAGACGCGCGCCTGGGTTTGAGCTTGAACTACCCACATGAAGTATCAATGCGGCGCACTGGGCCAGACAAGCCTCATCCGGTAGACATTGACGACTTTGCCGAATTCGTTGCGACACCTCCCTCGCGTTTTGAGGGAGCTGACCGAGGTCCTCCATTCATGCCTCCGGAACTGCTGGCCTATCGATGGACGGTCGAGGACGCCCGCCGACCTGAAACCTATCGCGCAACCGTTCTCAAAATGCGAGGTCAAGGCACAATCCACTACGCATCCTTCACCCTACCCAAACCAGGCCGATACAGGGTTCGACTTCAAGTGATCTTTGATGGCGGCAGACAGGGCGAAAGCGTCAACGAGTTCGAGTTTCGGGAATGGTTCTTCGTATCGTTGGGTGACTCATCTGCTTCCGGCGAGGGAAATCCAAAGCGCGCGGGACACCCCGAGCCCTGGAGTCTGGCATGCGAAGTTACGACTCAAAACCTGGCCATAGCGAATGAGCCGAACATGGCCGCGGAGCCCGAGTGGGCGGAGCCGGAGGCTCATCGCTCGTGGACCTCCGGCCCAGCTTTAGCGGCGAAAGCTCTGAACCGCGTCTTCGCCCAGACGTGGTCACCTTCTGGCTCAGAAGACTCTAAACGACTGGACTTCGACAAAGTTATCTTTGCGTCTTTTGCTCGCAGCGGCGCAAAAACCTACACCGGTTTGATCGCAAGCCAGAAGGGGGCTGGAGATTTCATCGGAGCGGGTCAGATTGAGGAGGCACGACGTACTGCCGCGGGTCGACGCATCGATGTTCTCATGATAAATATCGGCGGCAATGATGCTGGCTTCTCGGGCGTCCTTAAGGACCTCATCCTTGAGAATGCGTCTGTTTTCAGGCTGTATCAAGTTTCTGATGCTGGCGCTCGTCGGGAAGCGCGGGAAAAGATTGAGAAATTCCTGGGGGTTAACTTACCTCCCGGGCAGGAGAGCGATTTTGACGGCACGCTTAACGCGTTGCGAGGGCAGATTGAAACGTTGCGACCCAGCGGCCTTGGCGACATCTACATTACCGGGTATCCAACAGGGCTCTTTCAGTACAGACGTCCAGACAGAACAATCGGTTATCGGAGCTGTGAGATATTCAGGTCTCGCAATTTCATGAATATCAGCACGGCCGATGCGGAGGCGATCACGCAGTGGGGCCGTCTTCTTAATGAAGCCATCAAGAAAAAGGCAACCGAGTTTGGATGGCGCTACATCGATGTTGAGTCCGATTTTGAGGGCCGCGGATATTGCGCGCCAGGTCCCGACCGATACTGGGTGCACGCACAAGAAAGCTGCCGACGGCAAGGCGATTGGGACGGCACGATGCACCCCAACTGGAAAGGGCACTCGGCCTGGGGCCTTAGGTATTCTGAGGCAATCCGTCGTCACACCTTTCCATTCGGCCCGAACAGGCCAATCCTTCCCCCGCCCGAGGACGAATTAGCGCCGGTGCGGTGAGCAACTGCCACAACTGCCACCCCCCGCCCGGTTCCCGAACAATGGGTAGCCAAATACTTGGCACGATCGGCCGCTCAAAGTAAGGTCTGCCGCAGCCTCCACCATCAGTCGCTCGAAGAAGGGCCGGTGGTGCGGCGAACGGCGGGACAGGCGCTAGAGAAGAGGAGATGCATGGGGAGTTTCGCCCGGCACAGGCCGAGCGGTTGAACGAGGGGTTTCAGCTCCTGGGCGGGAACGCGCGCCGCGGAGGAAAGCCAGGGACAGCCGCCGGATCAATCTTTGCGGTTGACGCGGGCAGCGGCTCGGCCGATGAAAAGTCGAATCCCGCCCGGATGCGCTCCATCGCGCCTGGCGGCAACGGGGCCGACGCAACGGGCGCGCGACTTACGGGCGAAGGAAATCGGCCCATGACAGGAGCGAGGTTCGCCTGCGCGCGCACCTCCGGGCGGGCCGGCAGCAGACGGAATCCCAACTGCTGACCCGATGGTGCTGCAGGCGCTGGGCGCACCTGTGCGCCTGGGCGCGCTTGGGAAGCCGGCTGAGTGGGCCGCCGGACTGGCGCCGCAGCCTTGAAGGATCCTGGAGGCGTACGGCCCTTGCCCTGCAAGGCCGGTTCATCTCGTACGACCGGGCTCACCAGACTCTCGCCTGCGGCCACTGCCTGGCGCAGCTTCTCGACTTCCCCTCGCACCCGTCGCATCAGCACATCCGCCTCGTTTGCGTCCTCGACATCCGCCGCGCCAGGTTCGCCCGCCGCCGCCGTCGCGGTCGCAATGCCCAGGAAATCCGCCGGAGCGATTTTGGTCAGCCGGAACACGCCCTGCGAGGAACCCGTCTGGCTGTCGTCCACGTACGAGCCGAAGCCTCGCTGCTTCATGTCGATCTCCGCCAAGCGGAACCCGTTGGTGGTCAGCTTGCAGGCCATGAGGCGCTCGAGGGCCGCATCCTCCAGAGCGTCGATCGACTCGACCATCATGAAGAAGTCCGCCGCGCCGCCGTTGCGGACCAAGCGTCCGCGCAGCTGGTGCAGCTGGGACAGGCCGAGCCGGTCCGCATCGCGGATGACGACCAGGCCGATGTCGGGAATGTCGATACCCGTTTCCACGACCACCGAGGCCACGGCCAGCGGTTTCTCCAGGCTCGTGATCTGCTGGATCGCCACGTCCTTCTCGCCGTCGGAGAGGAGGCCGTGGAGGGCCACGACCTTTCCGGGAAAGGCCTGCTCGAAGGTCGCCGCCGCATCCACGACGCCCTGCGCTGTGCGGGTGGTGTCTTCCGTGGCCGCGCCCAGATCGAGCTGCGCGCCCTCCTTCGAGGCCTTGGCCTTCCTGGTGACCTCCGCGCTGTCCACGCGCGGGTAGATGACCAGCACGCGCCGGCCGGCCGCGATCGTCTCGCGAATCGCCCGCGTCACGGCGCCGCGGCTGCGCACGTCGACGATGTGGCTCGTGATCGAACGCTCCACCGGCGCCTGGCGCAGCGTGAAGACCTGCATGCCGTCGAAGAACACGGTTGCGAGGGAACGCGGGATGGGCGTGGCCGTCGCCTCGATGACGTGCGTCGCTGGCCCGACGAGCGCGCCGCGCGTCTGCACCGAGAGTTTGTGCTGCTCGTCCATCACCAGCACGTTGGGAACGATTCCCGCCTTGGCGCACGCGCTGGTCAGGCCGCTGGTACCGACCAGGATGTGGTCCCTGTTCTGGATCTTCCTGCCAGCCTCGACCCGCTCGACGCCGCGGATCTCGCCCGCGAAGCGCCGCAGGATCTGCTTGGCGATCTGGTTGGCCAGGATGATGGTGGGCGCCATGATGACCACGCTAGCGCCGTTCTGATGAGCCACGATGGCGGGCAGCAGGAAGGTGAGCGTCTTGCCGGTACCGACGTCGCCCGGAATGAGGCCGTTCATGGGCACGGGCGAACGAAGCGCTCTGGCAATCCCGAGGATCGCGGCGCGCTGATCGTCCGTGAGCGTCTCGGCCTGCATGGCCGCCAGGTCGAGCACCTGCTGGTCCGGCACGATAAGCGGCGCGTCCCGGTGGGGCTGACGCTTGCTCTGGGTGCGTGCGGCGGTCCGGATCGACGCCGCATCGATGCGCTGCGCGAGCTGGAGAGCCCGCTCGCCAGCAGCGACCGACACCGGCCTATGCAGGGCGACCAGGAGTTCACGCAGGGTCGAGAAGACAGGCACGCCCTCGGCGAGATCAGCCAGGTCGTACTGCACGCAAGCGAGCACGCCCGCCTCGTCCAGCTGCATGGCCGCGACGATGTGGCGCTCGCATTTCAGGTAGGCGGCTTCCTTGTCCAGCACCGCGTAGACGGCGCTGGTGACAGCCTCGCCCGTCACGCGCCCTGGCATGCCCAGGTAGCGCGCCCAGATGCCGCCGATCGCACCGCTGTGCGGCTGGTCCGCGCCGGGCTCGACGTACAGGTTCCCTCCGAAGCGCTTGACGGTGCCAAGGAAGTGCACCTTCGAGCCGACTTCAGTCGAGCGCCAGCCCCACGGCGCGAAGCTATTCAGGTAGGCGACGCGGCCGGTGTCGTCCGCGACCTCAATCTGCAGGCGACCGATATTCCTCCAGAACGGGTACTGCTTCTCCTGCAGCTCCGCCATGGAAGTGATCACCCGCCCACCCCAGGACGCCGGCGACTTGTCCTTGTTGACCGCCTTGACGCGATCGGTTAGCACAAGGCTCAGGAGGTGGGACGTCTCTCCCGTCTGGTCCGCCTCGTCCAGATCAGAGATCGAGCTCGTGCAGTCGACATAGGCAGCCGGCACGCACAGGAGCGCCAGGTCCCGGTCGGAGAGCTTGAGGCGAGACAGAGAGGTCGGGGAGGAGGCCATGGTCGGGCCACTGAATGCGGCCGTTCTTTGTTCTTCCGTGGAAGGATATCGGCACAGGCCACACTTTCGCAAGGGCGGTGATTAGCGAATCGTCTACCGTGGTCGGAGCCAAGGCCATCGACCGATCTCGAGCGGCAGCCCCGTGCCATTGGTGCGGTTCGGAGACGGGCTTCAGCGGCGGGCGAGTCGCCGGTGCGTTCTGCATCTCAGCGCTCGCGGCCCTTCTTGACAGGCCTTGCGGCCAGCATTTGCCATTGCTGGGAGCGGATTCTGCAACCGAGTGCGCACGACAACAAGGATCTGCGAGGCGAACGTGCATCGAAGCAACCCAATCATGGGGGAGCTGCAGAGTGGCGCGGCGCGAGGTGGCCGCGCTCAGTTCATCGCGAGCCGCTCGGCCTCGTACTCTTCGTCCCGAGGAATTAGGGAGCCCATTGGTTCGTCAGCCACGTCATGGAGTTTGGCCAGGAGCGCCAGCCCGGGCTGCCGGACATCGTCCAGGTCAACGCCCAGAGGCGCGCACGCCGGCGCCTCAGGGGCCCGCACGAGCATGCCAGCGCCGACCCACGCACCGCGGGGGCGCGGCTCTCGCGGCTTGCCGCTGGCGAGGGGCGGCCGTTCGTCCTCGAATTCGACGCTCGCGGTAGGGCCAGACGGCCCCACGAACAGCTGCTCGACCCGGCCGAAGCGCGAGCCCGCTTTCCCCGAAGCCATCAGTCCCGTCGTGCGCACCCGGTCACCAACACGCAGTCCCCAGGCTTCATGCAGCAAGGGTGTGCCATTGGAGTGATAGCCGGCATGGACGACCGGCAGGGACGACGGGTCGCGAGCGAAGCTGCCGATCTGAGAGCGCTGCAGGCCGATCCCACCACTGACCTCGGAGATCTGCAGGCCGTCGGCGAGCTTGCCTGCTCGCATCAGCTCGCCAACCATTCGCCGCATCAGGTAGCGGTAGAGCCCGCCCCCGGCAAGCAGGATACGGGTGGCATCCTGCGGCCACTTCACCGACTCGATGAACTGGTCGAGGTCGAACTCCAGCTCGCGCGCACGGGCCGGAACTTGTCGTACGGCGCAACGACCTGGCTGCCGGAGAGGAACCCGTGCAGCGCCGAGAGGACCACAATGTCCGCATGCACCCCTTCGGGAGAATTGGCCCGCAGGGACTGCCACATCACCCCCTGGTACAGGTCCCGGGCCGGGGCTGGGCAGTCGAGCTTTGCACGCGAGCAGGGCATCAGAATGAGCGGTTTCGCCATCGTCTCAGGCCGCCTTCAGAAGCTGGCGCGAACCGTCTTCGGCCATCGGCGAAACCACCTGGCGCGCCTGCATGGTTTCCAGCAGGCCGGCCGCTCGGTTGTATCCAATCTTGAGGTGGCGCTGCAGCAGCGAGATGCTCGGCTTTTGCGTCTCACGCACGAGGCGAAGCGCTGGCTCGTACAACTCGTCGTGGCCGACGGCCTCAGCGGCCGCAGCATTGGGCGTGGCCGTGCCGATGGCGCCTCCCCCCATCGTCATCTCACCGCCGAGGGCCTCCACCAGATCAGCGATCAGGCCCGAGAGCTCGCCCGTCGAAATCGCGATGTCCGCGTCGAAATCGTCCGCCTTGGGACCGGTCTTCTCGTCCACGCCCTCCAGGAACTTGACCTTGCGAAGAGCGAATCCTTCCGTGAGCTCGAACGACACGCGGTCGTCCCAGGTCAGCGCCAGGCGCGTGGGCCGCTTGCCGGCGGCGATGTGCCCGCGCACCTCCTCGATGTCCAGCGGATGCTTCGCGTAGCGCACCACGGCCTTCGATTCGTCGGTCGCGCGCAGTTCAACCTCCCGATCGACCGTGAAGCCCTGCGGCGGCTCATGCTCGGACAGCCACAGGGCCATCGCTGACGACGGCTCGGTCTGGGTGTTGAGCAAGGTGAAAGCGAAGCCCTCCACCGCCTTCACCAGTGCCGTGACGACGTCATCGCCGCGGGACATGCTGGCGGTATCCATCACCATCAGGCCCTTGGCCGGATCGATCCAGATATTGATCGCGCCAAGCTTCGTGAAGGCCAGCGGCAGCATCTCGTGCAGCACGTTTTCCTTGATCTCCTTCTTCTCCTTCTTGCCTGGCTTGCGGCCCGTGGTCTCTTCGACCTGCTTGCACCGCTCTTCGACCTTGCGCTTCACAGCGGAGGCCGGTACCGAGCGTGTCTCGACCATGAAGCGGGCGATCCACTGGCCACCAACGGATTCCAGCATCGGCCCATGCTCCTCGCCGCGAGGCGGCACCCAACCGGATGAGGACTCCTGTGTCGGTCCGCAGGGGATGAAGGCCAGCTTCTGCAGGGCCTCGTTGAGCATGTCCAAGGTATGCAGGGCGGGGTCGACGGTGACCCGGTAGATGGTTGCGTTGGAGAAGATCATGGGGATTCCTGGGGAGTTGAGAAACGAAGCGCCTGGACCGCAGACCAGGCGCGCAGGGTTGGGGAGAATCGAGCGCTATGCGTTGGCGATCCGCAGGAGGACGTCGGCATGGCACGCCTCGGGAGCGCACCAACACACCAGGTCCTTTCCACGCAATTCGGCCTTGGCAGCTGCGACCAGCGCGGGGTTATCCAGAAGCCAGGCCTCGAAGCGGGCGACCACGGCGGCGCGGTCGCCATGCCGGCCGATCACGAAGGGATTGCCGAAGCGACTCGGGCGCCCGACGTACACAGCGCCTGATGGCACGCCGGCGCGCTTGCTCAGGACGCGGGGAGACACCGCCGGCGCGTTCACTCTGCGGGCTCCCGCACGAACACGTAGCCGTCCTTCTTGCCGTTGAAGCGGTCGCTGCGGGCCTTCGACGTGCGGCCGGTGGCCCTGTTCCTGATCGAGATGTCGCGCACGACCGCGACACGGTTGCGCGGGAAGAGATGCTTGCGGGGCTCGCCGATCGCAACCACCTCGACAAGCGGGGCAGCGGGGAACCGCGGGTCCCCGGGCGCCCAGATCTGGCGCCAATCTGCGCCCCCCTGCGCCGGCTGGTCTATGACGTAAGCGTGGCCCGCCACGGCCGAGACCTCGAAGTGCTTCGCCGCCGCAATCTTGGGATCGCGCACGGGGGCCTCCTGCAGCACGTGCATGGCCGCGAACAAGCCCTTCTGGTCGTGGAAGTCGCGCATCACGGTCGGAAGATGGCGGCCCGCTTCGAGCCAGGCCTCCAGATCCTTGCTCATCGCGACACCTCGTCCGGCACGGGCCACACGGCACCCGAGATCAGGACCGCAAGGGCCTCCAGCTGCGCGAAGGTCAGGCTCACGCCACGCACCGCGCGCATCGGCGGCGGTGAGTAGCTCACAGCGCCGCAGTGCTCGGCCATCTGGGCCAGTTCCGCGCGCACCACGTCCGGCAGGTTCAACGCAGCGGCGCTCGCCAGGGGCTCGGTCTTGCGGGTGCGCCATTCGACTTCGAACGAGCGAAGGACTTCGGCCGGGATCAGCTCACGCATGCGCGCCAGGCGCTGCACCGCACGCTCGTAGGACTCACGGTAGTGCGAGGCGTCGCGGCCTTGCGCCACGCGCGTCAGAACACCATGGAGGTACGCGATCCGGTCGGCCTTGTCTTCGAAGCCGTTGCCGCGGACCAGGTCCTCGACGAAGCTCAGCGCTTCGAGGTCCTCCTGCGACACAACGGCCGGGTCCGCATCCGATTGCGCCCGCGACGCCGGCCCTTCCAGGCAATCAGCGATGGCGCTCAGCAGATCGGCCAGGGCTCGGTTCGCATGGATGCCGACCTTCGGATCGTGTTCGCGTGCCGAGGCGACGTCCTCGCGCAGCCACTCGGCGGCCTCGGCACGAATGGCCGGGTCTGCGTCTGCGATGGCCTTGGCGAGGCGGATGACCCCGGCGCTCGGGCTGGGGCTGTCGACCGAGTGCTTGGCATCGCTCCGCGCCGCCTGCAGATCCGCATACATGCGCTCGATCACGTCGGCCGCGATCTCGGCCTCGGCCCGCGTCGGACGGTTAGTGCGCAGCGCGTGGGGAAGCATCGCGACGTTCGTGGAGACACGCCCGTTCAGGACTGTCATGATGGGCGCGCTGAGGTCGCGCTCGGATTTCTGGAGCATTGCGAGAACCTCCCGGTTGTTCGATTGGTGGCAAGCTGCATCGCTATTGCCCTTGTTGATCGACGCGTCGTCGCAAAGTCCCGCCTGGCAGTAGACGCACTGGACCATCGGGCAACGCGCGGGGCTGCTGGGAAAGTCGGTGCGCTGGACGCGCTGCCCATTGAAGGCGCGCGTACCGCGGAGAGATGGTATGGACGCCTTCCTCTTTTCAACCGCGGCGCCGCAATCGAACCGAACTCCAGGGGTGGGACCTCGCGTCGAACGGCATCGAGTGCCAAAGTAGAGGGTCCTATCCACCCACTTTGAGACGGAGGTCCCGGCATGAATGCTACGACTTACGGTGTCGACATTGCAAAGCATGTGTTCCAGGTGCACTGGATCGAGCCACAAACGGGCGAGATCAGGCGCAGGAAGCTCTCGCGCGGCAAATTCACCGACTTCTTCGCCCAGCGCCAACCCGGGCGCATTGCCATGGAAGCGTGCAGCGGCTCGCATCACTGGGGCCGCACGCTCGCCGCACTGGGCCATCAGGTCGAGCTGCTGCCGGCGCGCCGGGTCCAGAGCTTCGTGGTCGGCAACAAGGACGATGCGGCCGATGCCCGAGCGATCTATGTCGCTGCCCACCAAAGCCATCTCCGCCGGGTGCCCGTCAAGAGCGTCGAGCAGCAGGCGCTGCAGGCCGCGCACCGCGTGCGATCGCAGTGGATGAGCACGCGCAAGGCGCTCATCAACAACCTTCGCGGGCTGCTCAACGAGTTCGGTGTGATCCTGCCCAAGGGCAAGGAGGCCGGGCTCAAGGCGCTTGCCTCGCAACGCTCGCACGTCGACGCCCAGATTCCCCCCTTGATGGCCCGATTGGCGGATCTCCAACTGGCAGCGCTGCGCCAGATCAACGAAGTCATCGAGGCGATCGAACACGAACTGCAGGCGGTGCAGAAGACTTCGCCTGTGGCGCAGCAACTGCGCGAGGTGCCCGGTATCGGGCTGCTCAGCGCCACGGCCCTGACGGCCACCCTGGGCGATGGAACGGGCTGGCGCAACGCGCGCCAGTTCGCCTGCTGCATGGGCCTGACGCCGGCTCACGCGGGCACGGGCGGCAAGGTGCGCGTGGGATCGATCAGCAAGAAGGGCGATCCCTACATCCGTACCCTGCTCGTGAGCGGGGCGAACTCGCTGCTCAACTGCGCCAAGAAGGATCCGTGGCTTCAGGCCCTGCTGCAGCGACGTCCTCGCAACGTGGTAGTCGTCGCGCTGGCCAACAAGCTGGCGCGAACGGCCTGGGCGTTGGTGGCCAACGCCAGGCGCTACGACCCGGCGTGGCGCTCGGTGCCACCGCAACGGCCCCAGCCAACGACCGACCGTGACCGCCAAGGGCCCGTCATGGTCAACGCATAACGCGACCTGCACGGTCGCAACGAGTGTGTGCGAGTGAAGTGAAGAAGTGATGGCAAAGCGGTCGGGCCGCGGGTCGGTAAAGCTGTTCCGATGCTTGGACAAGCTCGTGCGCGAAGTCCTTGAACGAGATAAGCCCCGACCCTGCGAATCACCATAGGAGGCCAGCAAAGCCAGGAGTCTGAAAGCCGCTTTGCAACGAAAAGGCCGGATATAAGCAAGCAGTCAATCCGCCACGTCCGAACTTCGAATCAGCACTTGCCTCACGGAAGGCGTCCATATAAGCTCGTGCGCGAAGTCCTTGAACGAGATAAGCCCCGACCCTGCGAATCACCATAGGAGGCCAGCAAAGCCAGGAGTCTGAAAGCCGCTTTGCAACGAAAAGGCCGGATATAAGCAAGCAGTCAATCCGCCACGTCCGAACTTCGAATCAGCACTTGCCTCACGGAAGGCGTCCATATAAGTCAATCCGCCACGTCCGAACTTCGAATCAGCACTTGCCTCACGGAAGGCGTCCATATAAGCATCGGAGGTCATGCATTCAAAATAGCAGTCGCCAAGCGAATCGCGCAAGGCAACCGCTGATGCTGACCGTCGAACAGCTACGCGATCCCTCGATCAGCCTCGGGGCGCCTCCGCTGCCGCCTCGAGTTCCTCCTCGTGCTCGCCGTGCTCCGAAGTCTCTTCCACAAGGCTTTCTGGTGCCTTCGGAGCCATCCGCGCGCCTGCCTCGCTCAGCGAGCCGCTCATATGCAGCTTTGAGTTGATGTAGATGAACTTCTCCGGGTCCGTGTAGTGGCTGCGTGGACGGATGATCCGGAAGTACGAGCTCACGCCACCATTGGCGATCTCGATGCCGCCCTCGACTGCGCCCCGCACTTCCTCAGCGATTGGCGACTTCCTGGAGACGACTATCGTGTCGGCGATGGCTTCGGCCATCGGATCGTCGATGCCTCGGTAAGGCTCCTGTTTGACGACCTTTCCATTGACGACGAGCGTTTGTGCGACTGGCGGCTCGCTTGACTGGGGCACAGGCTTGCGCGGCAGCTTGATAAGCGCACAGCTCACGGGATTGCCCACCTGCAACTCGACGACCACGTGGCCGTGAGGAAGTTCTGGGTCGGGCTGGCGAGCGTCGGCCCATTCCTGCGGCGTGTAGCGGCTACCAGCGGGAAGGTCGCTGTTCGGCCAGACGTCCGCGGAAGGGTAGCTGGCGGGCACCCCGTCGTCGCTGTACTGCGGCGCCTCGAAGAGCTTCGCGAAGTCCTTGGATTGGCCGTTGCCGATGGCCGCACCGGGCGAAAGCCGGGCTGGCGAGCCAAACCCCAGGTGCTTCGACGGCAGCGCGGCCGGCCTGCGCAACGCGAAGCCCGCAGGGGGCGCGGCCGGTGAGGCCGCACGTGCTTGCGCGCCACTTGCTGCAGGCGGTGCGGGGCGGCTGAAGCCAAACCCTCGGCTTGGCGCCGCGGCGGCTTGCCCCGGCTTCGTCCCGCGAGCGAAGGTCAGGCCCGCCGGCGGCCGCGAGGCGGCGACTTGGGGAGCGATCACCGCAGGAACGGCTGCCGGCGGCGGTCCTGCCGCAGGCGCGTCGCCGTCCGCGAAGGAATCAAGGTAGCCGTCGTCGAGATCTGGCATGCCGGCCCGCTCCGAGGCCTCGGCAGGGTCACCGCTCCACGAATCGAGAAGATCCGGAGGGATCACGCTCGTGGCGATCGGCGTGGCGGCAGCCGGCCCGGACGAGGCGAGTGGCAATGCTGGTGGTGCAGCAGAAGCGGCGACCGAAGGATCGTTCGCACTCGCAGGCAAGGCCTCCCTCGCCTGGGCCTTGCGAGCCTTTTCCAGCAGAGCACGCTTGGACAACTTCCCCGCTCCGCCGGCGACGGCGGGCGCTTCGACTGGGCTCTTGGATGGCGTGTTCATGGTGGCCGGAGAATCCTTGTTGGGCGGATTGTCCCGCAGCAACCTACTCTCGCGGGATATTCTTTCGATCACGGTTTTCGCGTGTGGGAACGCGAGCGGAGGGCCGCCGTCGTCGCCTCCTCCTCCGCCTCCTCGGGCAGCTGGCGCGTGCGGCTCCAGCCTGGTTGGCTCGCCGTGCATCTCGAATGGGGCCTGGGGCTCCATCCCGATGCTCCGGTCGGCGCCGGCGATCCGGTCGAGGACCTCGGGCACACCGGTGCCTTTCCTGGCGTGTCGCATCAGGCGCTCCAGCTGCGCTTCCATATTGCGCACGCCCTTCTCGCGCTTCGCCCGCGCTTCCTCAATGACGGCAGCCGCGTTTCGCGCCATCTCATCCTGAAAGGCCGCATTCTTCGCATCGAACCAGGCCTGAACATCTTCCGGGCTTCCGTCGCCGACGTAGCCGTTCTTGCGCATTCCAGCGAAAAGCCGATCGTGATTGCGCTTCTCGGCGCTACGCCTTCGCTCCTCGCGCTGCTCTGGCGTGAGGTCTGCCAGCTTGCGATAGGCCCGAGGTGGTGCGGTGCCCGCCTTTCGCGCTTCCTTGATCGCCGCCGCGTTGTCGTGCCTACGAAGGAACGCCCGCACGGTCTGCACTTCCTGGCCGATCTTGGATGCGATCCATGAAGCTACCTTGCGCTCGGGGACCGAGGTGTCTCCAGCATCGCGCGCTGCAGCCAGCTCGCCGCGAACGCGCAGGGCCTCGACCTGCCAGGCGCTGCGGGCTTCGCGGCGCTGCGCCCGACCCTCGACCTTGCGATCAGCTCTTGCGCGCTTTTCGTTCTCGTCGATGAGCGTGCGCAGGTGAGTCATCTCCTCGCTGGTGATCCCCAGGACATTGATCAAGTAATCGTTCGAGGGCGTGTAGCGAGGATCCCACTCGCCTCCTGCAAACCGCACGCGGTGCCCAGCTTCGCTCGCCTTGATGCGGTTGATCAGCGTGTTCAGTGATCCGTTCTGCTGCGGGTGGAGGAAACCACGTGGCCCTTGCAGCCCGACGCCATCGAAGGCTTGAACCAGGTCGGTGACTTCGTCGTACACGTTCCGCGAGTTGATCACCCCCCCTTGGGCAAAGAACGTCACGAGCCAAAATAGAAAGAGGTCCCGACTTCCTTCGGGAATGCCCTTTGAGCCACTGGCACGGCATCGCATGAGCGCCAGATCTCGCAGATCTAGGGCCCTGGCGAGCGACAAGGACATGTCAAATCGCCCGTTCTTTCCAAGCTTCCCCGAGTTGGCCAGCATGTCGAGGCGCCGATCCGTGAAAGAGGTCAGGCTGTTGACATCGCCGTGGTAGCCGGCAGGCAGGGTGAAGTTCGGTACAAAAATGCTGCCGGCCCGATGACCGACCTTCGCGCCCGCCTTCTGGATCGCAATCGTCGTCAGCTCGTCGAACAAGCTGACTGCCTGGTTCAGGGTGTCGAAGGAGTGACGCTTGCCGCTATCCCAAACCACGCGTACCAGCCCGCTTTCGCTGTCGCCGTCCGCGCTCGACACCTTGCCATTGACGGTGTTCACCACCCGCAGGACTCGCGCGGCGTCGATCGCCTTGACGTCGGCACCGAGATCGATGAACAGCTGGGACAGCATCCGCTGAACCCTCTTCCATTCCTTCATCTCGGTGTCAGGAACAGGCTTGTCGAGAAGCCACTTCAAATAGAGACCGCGACCCGAGGAGACGATGTGGCTTGGATGGGGTACCCCCGCGAAGTGCGCGCGAGCTAGAAGCTGCTCCACGAACTCGTCCGTCGGGACGATGTCCTGCGCATAGCAGTCCAGATCGACCCAGCACAGCTGCATGCTCTTGACGTTCCAGGAGCGCCGGGATGTATCGCTCGCGAACAAGCCATTGCTCACATAGAAGTCCCGGTAGCGCAGACGTTCGGCCGTGGAGATGACCGTCGGCAGCACGGACACGTGGTACATGGTCTGGCGGCGCTTCGCACCTGCTCCCATGTTCAGCACGGCCAGATATCCGAGTCGGGACAGCTCGTGCAGGCTCAGACCCTGCACGCCATAGGAGCGCTCTGCCTCATGCACGCCGCCCACCCGCACCAACGACAGCGCCGGCCCGGTCGCCTCGTCCAGGTCATCATCAAATAGAACACCGTTCTCTTGCACTGCTCGCACGCAAACGAACGAGCGCCGGCGGCCCTGAAAGGCCGGTCTTCGAGAATGCCGGGCCTCTCAGGCCCGCGCCCTGCTGTAGACTTACTTTTCTACTACTTGGTAGAAGTCTGGCCTAAGTCTGGCCTAAGTCGCAGCGGATGCCACCGCTGATGACTCAGTCAAGAGCCGATCTGGACGGAAAAAGTCGCCGTGGGGAAGTGTCGCGTTGACACTTGGTTGAAGTCTCTACCATAATTGCGCCAAGTTAAGCCCTTTGGTGTTTCTCACACTCTTGGTGGCGCTGATTTTTGGTTGGTAGAGACTTCTCTTCTTTCCCCTGATCCGCACCGCTACTGATACTGAGAGGCTGCCTCTAGGCATCTTCCTCGGTACCGAGGCAACGGCTGGATTTGGCGATTCTTCTTTTTTCGTCCAGATCGACCGGTGATTTGGTCACCAGCGGCGAGCATTCTGGATTCATCCGGTGCTCGCTTTTTTTTGCCCTTCTGTTTTCTGGCTCGCCTGACAGCAGGCGCACATACGACTCCGTACGCACCGGGGCGGGGGGCCGAAGCCACTTGCACGCCTGGTGCTGCAGGCCCGGCTCAACACGCTCTCGCGGGGGCCGATACCCATTGAAATCTCTACCTTTGGGTCGCCCCGAAGGGCTCTCCCTTGCGCGTAATTCTCTATCGAAGCGCTCATTCTCCGCAAGGTTTTCAGAGGTTTTTGCATTCGCGGAAGTTACCCGTCGCGGCGCCAACAAGCGATGACTATGTCGGAGCGACCACGGGCGTATTCCAGCGTATTCCGGTTTCAGCGCGGGACGTCGACCGTCGAGCTATCGTCTTCGAGCAGCGGGCCGGCCACGACGTACGGCTGGCCATTCACCATCACGTCGCTGGCGCTGATCGCGGTGCGGACCATGAGGGATTCCGGCACCAGCGCCTGCACCTTCACCGCGTTCTCGGCGCTATCGGCCACGACCGTGAACAGCTCGATGTGGTTGTAGCTCACCGTGTCGCCTTCCTGGCGGCCGCCACAGGCGCTCGCAAAGGCCTCCATCCCCACCGCTGCATCAGCCGCCTCGCCGGCCGCTGCGGTCACCACAGGGGATCCTGCAACGGCTTGGGGCACGCCAGAGAGTTCGCGGTCGTAGTCGTCGTAGTCGTCGTAGTCGTCACTGGAGACCATCATGAAGCGCAGCTCCTTCGGCTCGGCCACCTGGACCGTGAACAACTCGCCGCCAGTGCGCGCGATCTGGGCGACCGTCTCCCGAGCGATCCGCGCTTCATTGTTGAGCGCGAACTTCACCATCGAGTTGGCCATGGCTCCAGCCTGGTCGTACAGCTGCTGCCAACGGGCACCGCTCAGGTTGGCAAGCGTCGCCTTGAACGCTGCGGCCAGCTCGCTCGGGACCGAGACCGTGATGGTCTCAGGGATGCCGCCCATCTGCTCGAGCATCTCGCTGTGCTCGCTCTCGCCAGCAGCGCCGCCCGGCACGGCGCCGTCGATCAGCTCCAGCAGGTAGATGGACTTGAGCAGCGGGTCGGTGCGGAACTTGTCGCCTTCCATGCGTCCGAAGACGCCGCCGAACACCTGGCCCTGGCGGCCGCCGATCGGCAGCATGATCGTGATCTCTTCGGTGGCCACGGCGGGCACCAGGCTGGCATCACCAGCTGCGCCGGCGTCGGCCTGCACGGGCTGCACGGCTTGGGCAACGGCGGCGGTTTCCTGAACGGGTGCAGTGCTGGTCATGGTTGGCTGCGCAACAGGTGCGGCCGCGACCGGTGCTGCAGCGGGCGAAGCGGCGGGGGTCGCGGTCGATGCCGGTGCGACGGCGGGGGCTGCGGCGCGCGGCGCGAAGCCGAAGCGGAGGGTGGGCGGGGTGGTCGTCATGGTGCTGTCGCTCCTAGGTGAACGGCTCAAGTGATGCCGTGTTGCTGATGGAAAACTGTGATCAGGCGCGGGGCGCCCGGGCGGACTCGCGAGAGTCGGGTGACGGGGATGGGGCCGCTGCATGCGCGCGGATCTGCTCTCCGATGGCTTGGACGTCAGGCGTCGCGTAGAGCTGGTTCACGAGGCCTCCATCGGGAAGCGAAACGAATTGCGCTTCAACCTCGCCGCTGAGGACGTCCGTGTGGACGAGTAGCCGGGGAAGGCCGTTCAGGATCTCGACCATGACCAGCATTTGCGGCACGCCATTGAGCTGCTCGTCGCTCAGGCCGGCAGGCCGGATCTCGAGGAGCCCGCGGTCAGGGTCCATGGTCATCGTGTAGGTGGGCTCGGCCTCGACTGGCTCGGTGGTGCCGTCTTCGACGTCCCACCGCTGGAGAGTGCGCCGGATCGGTTCCTTGGCCTCCTGTTCGAGCCTGGCGATCTGTTCCCGCTGGCTGCGCAGCTCCTGGAACATAGCCAGCATCAGGTTGTCGCCATCAGAGGACATGTCGCGCCAAGGCTGGCCGTAGCGCTGCGCGGTGAAGGTGAAGCGGCCGTTCTTGTGGCCGAGCTCCACGGTGTACTTGCCGCCGTCGAGCGTGATCGAGTCAAATGTTTCGCTCAAGGAAAAACCGGCTTTCAGGCCGCCTCAAAGTTGGGGGATTCGGGACGCGCCGCGACGACGCTCTGCATGAGCTCGAGCGAGCGAGTCCGCTCGGCCTGCAGTTGGGGCAGTTCCTTGAGCCACTGCTCGGTCTCGTCATTGAGCTTGCACATGCCCCGCGCGCGCGTGATGCCGACGTACAGAAGGTTCACTTCCTGCTCGCTCGCCTTGGAAAGCTCACCGGTCTCGCAGATCTCCTTCTCGGCCTCGAAGAGGAACTCGAAGTCGTTGCCGATGCGAACGCAGTCCCATTCCATGCCCTTGGACTTGTGGAGCGTGGTCATAGTGAGATCTGCCGCAGCCGGATCTCTCACCTCGTGCTTCTTCACCTCGGAGACGAGTTGCGGGATCTTGTGCTCGTGGCGTTCGACGACCTTGATGAGCATGCGGGTCTCGGTATCGCGCGACGACTCGGAGTAGTCGACGAATTCGTTCCACGAGCGGAACCGCTTCATGAACGGCGCCCGCACCGCATGCAGTGAGCGCGCCCAGATGTTGTAGGCATCGACGATGACGTCGAGGTTGTAGTTCTGGACGCCGCCGAGCCAATGGATGCCGCGGCCCTGGCGGGCGACAGCTTCCTCGAAGAGGCCCGAGTTCGTCCGGGTGAGCAGCGTCGACTGCCGGCTCCAGCCGGTGTCCTTGCCCATGCCCTGGATCTCGATCGATTCGCCCTTGAGGTTCTGCAGGATCTTATTGGCCACGTCCGCCGTCTTCGGGCCGAAGCGCCAGGTGCGGGGCATCGTGACGACGCGGCTGCCTTCGAGCGCCCGTAGGTTCTGCATGGCATTTGTGGCGCCCCGGAAGCCGAAGATCGACTGGTGGCGGTCACCGATGGCCAGGAGCCGGCAGTGATCGAGTTGCCCCATGACCAGCTGCTCGGTGAGCGGGTTCGTGTCCTGCGCCTCGTCCAGGATCATGCAGTCGTAGGAGAGGTGCGGCTCCGACATCGTCCACAGCTTCAGGTACGTGTCGTGAGTCACCGGCATCGTGGAGCCGGGTGCGATGATTTTTTGCCAGGCGCTGCGGGCGTGGCCGAGAACGATCTCCTGCTCCAGCGGCGTCAGGCCCCAGTCGGCCAGAGCCGCCAAGTGCGATTCGTTGATCTCGAAGTCCACGCTGGCATAGAACGACGCGAGCGTCTTGCCGATGCAGCCGGCAATGCGATTCTCCACTCCCAGCTGCTCGGCGATGTCGCGCGGGCGCCAGGACTGGACGAGGCGATCCTTGAACTTGTGGCCGATGGCATTGAATGCCAGGCTGTGCACGTTGTACACCTCGACGTTCGACGGGAAGCGCTGACGGGCTTCGTCCGCGTTCGCGCGGCCGAAGCACAGGTAGATCATCTTCTCGCGCGGGCGCGACGCGGCGTAGCCCACAGCGGTGGTGGTCTTGCCCGAGCCGGCCACGGCCTCACCGATGAGGATGTGGTCCTTGGCGTCGATGAGCCGCTGCTGGTTTTCGTCGTACTTGACCGCGCGCTTGGCCGGAGTAGCGACGCTTGGCGTGGAGACGCCGTCGGCGTCGACTGCCGCGCGAGCCGCCTGGAACACGATCGACTGCGCCCTCGCCTTCTGGTCGAACTGGAAGCGCAGCGTGCGGGCACGCTCGATGAGCGCGGCAGTCCCTCCGCCGCCCGGTTGCGCTGCCGGTTGTGGGCGAGCAGGCGCGGCAGGCTTTGCCGAGCCAGGAGGTGGGGGAAGGATCGCCATGTTGCCTTTTAGTTTTCGTCGAAATTCTCCGCAAACTCTTTAATTTGTGCGGAACTATTGCTGCGGGTTCTACTTGGTTGCGGCAACAATACTCGAAACAATCGCGACGACCGACTTTTTTTTAATCGGCGGACGCCGCGTGCCACGCGCGGCTTCATCCTTGACGGCGCAACCTCCCCTCTGCGCACAATGGTTCCATGGACAACGACATCGCCCTTTTCACCATCGACGCAGAACATTCACGCGACCTGGACGACGCGATCGGGATCGCCAGGACCGACTCCGGCTGGACGGTGCGTGTGGCCATCGCCAACCCTTCTGCCTGCGTTGCGATCGGCGGTGAAGAGGACCTCGCGGCCCGTAAACAAGGCGCGACCATCTACCGCGGTCGCCAGGCCACCAGGCCCATGCTCCCGCGCTCGATCTCCGAGGACCAAGCTACGCTGACAGCGGGTGTTCCAAGGTCAGCAGTCCTCATCGACCTCGAGCTCGACCAGGGCGGCGGGCAGGTGGGCACGCACCTTTCCCTGGGCGAGATCACGGTGTTGCAACGCCTCTCATATATGGATGTGCCGTCCATCGCGTCCGACCAGTCCCACCCGCTGCACCTGGCCATGGTGGACGCGATCGCGATTGCGCGGGGCTTCCTGAAGCAGCGGCGCGCGCGAGGCGCCCTTGCCTTCCTGGACCAGCAGCAGCTGCTTCTCACCGACGAGGAAGGGCGTGTGCAGCACTTCGCCGCCGGCGAGATGGTCGGGCACCTGCTCGTGCAGGAGATGATGATCGCGGCGAACGCTGCCATCGCCGAGCTCGCCGCCAAGAGCGACGTCCCCTTCCTATATAGATCCCACGAGCCGCGGATCTCTGCGCCCCGAGGCCTCGCCGCGGCGGAGTCCTTTGAAGCTTGGATCGCAGGCGGCCATGCCACCACGGCAGCTGCAACCGAGCGGCTCAACCTCATCGCGCAGAAGGCGCGCTACACGAGCACCCTCACCGGTCACTACGGCTTGAACGTGCCAGCGTACGCCCACATCACCTCGCCGCTGCGCCGCTACGCTGACCTGGTGGATCAACGCCAACTCGTCGCAATGATCCAGGGCAGCCCCCTGCCCTACTCGCAGAACGATCTGAACGCCATCGGCAACGAGCTGTTCGAGGCCTCTGAGGCGGTTGCTGCCGAGACGGCCGATCACTTCAAGGCTCCGGTGCTCGCCAAGGCGCGGGCCGCCCTGGAAGCGAGCGCCCAGCACGCCCTGCGCAACCTGGCCGACAACGAACTGGGCCAAGCTGTGAAGGCGGGCCTCGCGGGCACCTTTGCGCCGGCGCTCGTCGACGAGCTTCTGCGCCGCATGGCAGCCGGGACGCTAGCCGACAAGATCTCGGTTCGCTTCATCGAGGGCCGTGCCGCAGTGCCGCCGGCTATCGCCCACGGCTTCATCTTGATGGTCCGGGCGAAGCCGGCCGCGGCCGTGTCGTTCTTGCACCATGCGCGCGCCAAGAACCTGGTGAGCGATTTCGAGGTGCAGTTCGAGGAGCTTTCCGGACCAACCTTCAAGGCGACGGCCACCATGCGCGACGTGGAGCGCGGCGCGACCTACCGAGCGGTCGCCAACGACTCCAAGAAGAAGGCGGCCGAACAGGCGGCTGCGGTGCTGGCGCTTTGCGATCTGATGGGTGTCGCCCGGCCGGCGCCCAGTGCTGAAGACGAAGCGCCTGCGGTGGCGCCCACCCCCACAACCCCTCAAGAGCCCCCTGCTCCCGCGCTGGCTCCCCTGACCGGCAATCCGAAGGGAGCACTGCTGGAGTACTGCCAGAAGCACAAGCTGGGAACGCCGACGTTCGAGAGCACCTTGGCCGGCCCGTCGAACGCACCTGCGTTCGTCTGCACGGCCGAACTCGCCCTCGGCGAGGAATCCCTCTCGGCACGCTCCGATCCGGCGCCGGCGAAGCGCCGCGCTGAAGGTCTCGCTGCCGAGGCGCTTCTCGTGCAGTTGGTGCTGCGCCTGGCGCGCGCCAACCAGGCCGAGCCGCCGGTGGCGCCGCCCGCGCCCGCGCCCGAGGTAGCCTCGGCCGAGGCGGGCACGGCCCCAGCGCCGGCACCGTCGGCCATCGATCGCGGCCGCTCGATCCAGCGGCTCCAGGAATATGTGCAGAAGGCCGGGCGGCCGCTGCCCGCCTACGAGTTCGTGGAGATGTCAAAGACGCCGAGCGTGTTCGAGTGCGCGGTTCGCCTCGACCTGGCAGGCGGCACGCTCGAGGCGCGCGCCACGGGCCCCTCGAAGCAGGCGTCAAAGGGTGCCGCCGCCGTGCTCGCGCTCGGACAGCTCGCCGCCGCCGCCCCCGCTTGATCCCCGTGGCCGGGGATTCTTGCGCTCTTTGTTGCGTAGCAAAACAATAAGCGCAGCAAAGACGCCCTGGTGCGGCCACGGCGCTCTCCCAGGGCTCGTGCCGCCAGCTGGTCAGACACCTCGACCTGACCGAGAGATCGCCCTGCCCCGCCCTCCTCCACTGCATGTCGACTCAGCGGACGACGCTTAGCCGTCGCTTTGATGCTCCGCGCAACAATGCTGCCTCCTGCAGCTGGCGAGGGAATGCTTCAGACCTCGCTTGCCATGATCGATCGATCTACTTTTCGGCGGTTCCGGTGGGCTCTTAGACGCCTCCTTTGTTGCGCGTATTGTTGCGCCGAGCAACAATGATCAAAACAACCGAGGCGATCTCGCGCGCGTCGAGGCCGCCCGCACATGGATGGGCAATCCTCCGCGGATTCGTCCCAACCGAACATGGATTCCACCCGAACTGGTTCACTGGGGGGCTTTCCCTAAGATTAAGAAAATCCGTACGTTTCAATCCTGCCTGGGTCGATGCGACCGGACCGCCCTGCCCTGGCCTGGACGGCGATGACAGTCGACCAAAGCCGCGAGCACAAGCACGGCACTGGATGCACAAGCCCTGACGACAAAGGCCCCGACGACCTGGCACGTCGGCACCCTGTGTCCAGGATCTAATCGGGCTGGGATCGCCTGGCCACCAGGATCATCTTTGTTGCGCTCTTTAGTTCGCAGCGCAACAATGTTCGAAACAAATAAATCTGTCCTAACAGGCGCTCATCGGCTTCGCACATTTGCTCGCGCAGACCGCCCGCACATGGATGGGCAATCCTTCGCGGATTCGTACAAACGAACATGGATTCCTCCCGAACGGCTTCCCCGGGGGGCTTTCTCTTAGATAAAGAAAATCCGTACGTTTCCCGATCGAACGTCATCCCCGAGGAGTGAGCCTTGCCGCGGGTCGGTGCACGTCATTGCGGTCGGACTGCAGCGCGATCTCGCACTCATAGAGAACGCCCGCCAGGCAGTACATGAACTGCCACCGAGCGCCAGGCGGCCGCGGCGCGCCGGTTTCGTCGTAGTAGACGATGATCCCGGCGTCACGCAGATCCCGCAGGGCGAACTCCGCAACCAACGCGCTGTCGAAGGCGTCGGCCTTGAGCGTCACCACCCGCGCGGCATCGTCGTACTCGACCTCCTCGATCTCCAGATCCATCAGAGACGAAAAGGAGTGCTTGTAGCGGCACGGGCCCGGCCGCGGTTGGAAGGCAGGTTGTGGCGTGGTGGTCGTGGTGGTCATCGATGTGTCCTGTCTTTGCTGGACCATTTGAGCACGCCGGGGCCACACCGGGCCGCTCGACTATTCGAGCCGGAGTGCTCCGTCGGGCAGCTCGCCGCCCAGGCTGAACTCCAGCAGCTGGTCCGCCGTCGGCTCCTCGTAGTGCTCGCGCGTTGCCAGCCACTTGAAGAACGTGTGCTTGGCCGACTTGGACTCTACGCCCTGCTCTGCCCATGCCCGAGCGATCGCCGGCAGCATCCGCGGAACCTCCTCCTCTTCGAACTGCTGACGCAGTTCGGCTTGCCGCACGGGCGTGAGCTTTGTGCGGTAAACAGCTTCGGCTTCGCGGGCGAGCGCGCGCACCCAGTCTGCCACGAGGTCGCTGCGGGACTTCCTGACGGACGGCGACGCCTTTCTCTCCGGTGCCGGGGCGGGTGAGTCGCTGCCCACGGACGGCACCTTTGAGCCGTTGTCGGCGTGGCCAAGCGCAGCGTTTGAGTTTGCATACCCCTTCTTCAGAGCGTCACGAAAGAACGCTGCCGGCGACTCGATCTTGGGCAGGGCCGCGTTTCTCATTCGCTCCTCAACCAGATCGGTCGTTCTGCGCAAGAGGCCTTCGTCGTTCTGAACGTAAATCTGCCCGGCCTCCGGCTCCCGGAAGCCAAAGGCTCGGATGCGGGCCAGGAGCTCAAGGTCAAAGATGTTGCGCGGTTCGTTCACGCCCAGGCTGCCCTGCGCCTTTCGATGCACCCTGAGTTGCAACTCCTCGACCCGCCGGCCATGGCGGTGCTCGATGAGCTCGAGGGTGAACTCGTCCTGGATGTCGTCGACCTCCTTAAGCGACGGCATCAGGACATCGCGTTTGAAGTACCGGTACTCCATCTCGCGGTCCCCGCGACCGGTCAAGGCGGCGATCCACCAGGCGACGTCCTCGCGGTGCGTCAGGCCTCCGGGCGAGGTGAGGTAGCGAAGACCGATTTCCGCCAGGACAGCGCCCCCGAGCGACCTCACGTTCTCATTGAGTTCCACCATCATGCGGGTGTACTGCTTCGGATCGAGGACGTAGTCGCGGACGACGTCGGGGAAGTTCCACGTCAAGATCGTGGGGTGAGGCGGCCCGAGTTCCTTGATTTCGACGGTCCCCAGGATCTGGGACGAAGTCCAGTAGGCCTTGCTGGTCTCATCTGAGTTCCACTCGATGAGGGTCGTCTGCATCTCGCGGATGTAATCCTTGAACAGTTCCAGCCCGTTGCTGCCGTAGTGCGCCGAGGCGACCAGCTCAGACAGCGGCATCGAGAACGAGCCGGTCTGCATGGGCCGGCCCTTGCTTGCATCCCGCAGCCTTTGCATGTGCTGCTGCTGTGCGTGGTAGACGAGTGCTTGGTGGATCTTCCAGGTCACCAAGGTGATGCGGCCTTTCTTCGCGCGCATCCCGACCATCTCATTGGCCTTACGGAACCGCTGCTGCTCCTGCACCGCTTTGCCGTTCGGTGGTGAGGCCTCCACGATCTCCCAAGCCCCATCCCCTTGCGAAGGAGTTGGAGCGGGTCTCGGGGGTCGTGGTGAGGCGGCCATCGGCGCGATTCTCAACGAAAGGTGGTGATTGATCAACGGATGGACTCCGCTTTCATGTGAATCGTGAAAACCGTGCTTTCACATTAGGCGTGAGCCGCCTTGATCTCTTTGAGAAGGACACTTGAAACCATTGAAGATATTGGGGGGCAAATAAGTCGTTTGCTGACAACGACTTAGGCCTGATGCGCGGAGCCCAGGCGGAGAATAACGTGAGCTCAGACGGAGAATGACGTGAGCTTAGACGGAGAATGAAACGGTCAAACGTGAGATCAGACGGAGGATGACGTGAGATTTCACGGAGATTTGCACCGCAATGGTGCAGAAAGTATGCATTTCGCAGGCTTCGAGCGGCCTGGAAGCCCTACTCGGCCCCCATTCTCCGTCTGAGCTCACGTCGCCATGAGGCTGATTCTCCGTCTGAGCTCACATTGCCCGGTGTTCATTCTCCGTCTGATCTCACGTTAGGAAGTCACCCGATTAGAAGATTTTTGCTTGAGATTGCAAAAAGCTTAGACTACGAGAATTCCTAATAACCGTCGAATCATGAAGGAGCGCC
>NZ_LR594665.1 GCF_901827175.1 Variovorax sp. RA8
ATGAAAACCCTGGTCGTCGCTCAACAGAAAGGCGGAGTCGGGAAGACTTCGAGTGTTGTTCACCTGGCGTTCGACTTCCTGGAGCGTGGCCTTCGCGTTGCCGTAATCGACCTGGACACGCAAGCCAATGCCTCCTTCACCCTGGCGCAGTACAAGATCGAGGCTCGGGCGAGCGGTTTCTTTGGTCCGGTGCCGGCCGATGGCTGGCGAGGCGCAGCCGCGGCCGATAGCGACGGCGCACGCCTGGCCCTGATCGAAGCAGATCCCGAGCTGGCCAATGCCGTTTTTCTGCCGCTGGACAAGGCCAAGCAGAACCTGAAAGCCAACCTCAAGGCGCTGGCTGGCCAAGGGTTCGACGTGTGCCTGATCGACACGGCACCCGGCCTTGGCGTTGCCCTGGTGGCCGCGCTCTACGCAGCCGATTGCGTGCTGTCCCCTATCGAGCTGGAGGCGTACAGCATTCAGGGCATCAAGATGATGCTGACCACGATCATGAACGTCCGCAAGGAGAACGCCGGCCTGCAGTTCCTGGGCATGGTGCCGTCCAAGGTAGACGCGAGGAACCCGCGCCATGTGCGCCACCAGGTCGAGCTACAGGCGGCCTATCCGAAGCTGATGGCGCCGGCCAGCATCGGCCTGCGCAGCAGCATTGCCGACGCCCTGGCGTCCGGGGTGCCCGTCTGGAAGATCAGGAAGACCGCCGCCCGCAAGGCCACGCACGAAGTTCGCGCTTTGGCCGCCTATGTTTTTGAAAAGATGGAGATCGCGCAATGAGCACCGCCGCAAACAAGAAGATTGCCCCCAAGTCGAAGACGCCTGCAAAGGCCGCTCCCGAGGCCGAGGCGAAGCCGCAAGCCGGTGGGCTGGGCCTGGAGGGCATGGGCGACCTGTCGGCGCTCCTGGCCGGCCCTACGGCCGCCGCGAACGGTGGCGGGCCGCTGGACCTGGACATGGGCCTGATTGATGAAGACCCGCACCAGCCGCGCACAGAGGACAACCCCGGTTTCTCCGACGAGAGCCTGGACGAGCTGGCCGCCTCGATCCGCCTCCGTGGCGTCAAGACCCCCATTTCCGTGCGCGACAACCCGGATGCGCCTGGTCGCTACCTCATCAACCACGGCGCGCGTCGCTTCCGTGGCTCGAAGCGAGCCGACAAGGCCACGATCCCCGGCTTCATCGACAACGACTACAACGAGGCCGACCAGGTGGTGGAGAACCTGCAGCGCAATGAACTGACGGCCCGCGAGATTGCCGACTACATCGGCCGCGAGCTGGCGAAGGGAGTCAAGAAGGGCGAGATTGCCAAGGCCATCAGCAAGTCGCCCGCCTTCGTGACGCAGCATGCCGCGCTGCTGGACTTGCCTGATCCCATTGCCGAGGCGTTCAACTCGGGCCGCGTCAAGGACGTTACCGTGGTCAACGAGCTGGTGACGGCGTTCAAGAAGAAGCCGCAGGAGGTCACGGACTGGCTGGAAGATGAGAACCAGGAAATCACGCGGGGTTCGGTCAAGCTGCTGCGCGAGTTTCTGGACGACAAGCGCAAGCACGAGGACGACGACCGCGATCCGAATACGGTAGACGTACTCACCGGAAAGACGGACGCCGAAGCTGGCGACGGCGAGCAGGGTTCAGGTTCTGACTCCAAGAAGGAAGAGAAGGAGCCCGACCCCGACAAGCTGAAAAAGGCCATCGTCCAGGTGCAGCACAACGAACGCCCTGCCCGGCTGATCCTCAACCGTCGCCCACCGGCCGAGGGCTTCGCCTGGTTGAAGTACGAGGATGACGGCCAAGAGTTTGAAGCCAACTTGAGCAGCGTCACTCTGGTGGCCCTGCTGGAAGGCTAAACCAAGCCCTGATTCCCCCGCAGGGCCGCGCCCAGGCCCACGCCGCACCCCACAAGCCCGCCCGCTCCCGGCGGGTTTTTTTTCGTCCCACGGTTTTAGCCGCTAAAAAAAGTTTAGCTAAACGCTTGACAGGTAAGAATAATAATAATAATATAACTCTTATTATCGTATTACTCAACCCGGAGCCGCGCACCATGGAACTTGCCAAAGACACCCGCGACCGCATCTTTGCCGCCGCTGATTCGCTCTACGAGCAGGCCGGCCGGGCCGCCTTTCCCACGGTCGATGCCGTGCGGAAGGTCGCCCGCGTCAACATGAACGACGCCAGCGCTGGCATGAAGGAATGGCGGCGTGCGCAGACCGCCCAGGCGGCCCCGGTGGCCGTCCAGGTGCCCGAGGCCGTTCAGCAGGCCAGCAGCGCCGCGCTGGCGTCCTTGTGGAAGGAGGCCCAGGAGCTGGCGAACGAGTCCCTTCGGGCTGCGCAAGCGGGCTGGGACGCGGAGCGCATCGAGGCCGAGACGCTGAACAAACAGATGGCCGACGCCTACGAGTCGCAGGCGGCCGAGCTGGAGGCGGCGCAGGGCCGCATTGCCGAGCTGGAGGCGGCGGCTCGCCAGGCGGCCGAGCTGGCCGAGGCGAGCCGGCAGCAGATCGAGGAAGGGCATACCGCCCTGCTGGGCATGCAGCAGCGGGCCGCCGTGGCCGAGGGCCGGGCCGAAGAAATTGAGCGTCGGGCGGGTGAGCTGCGCGCCGAACTCGATCACGCGCACGCCGAGGCCGAGACTGCCGCCGCCCAGGCCAAGGCCACGGCCGATAGCCTGCGCACCGAACGCGACAAGGTGCAGCAGCGCCAGGAGCTGGCCGAGGCCGAAGGCGTCAAGCTGGCCGACCAACTACGCCAGGCTCAGGTCCAGGTCGAGGCGTTGCGGAGCGAGCTGGCCGGCGTCAAGGCCCGTGCGGAGTCCCAGGCAGAGGCGCACCAGGAGCAGCGCAAGACGGCCGCCCAGGAAGCGGCGCGCATGGTCGAGCGCTTCACTGGTGCCCAGGCCGAGCGCGACCAGGCGCAGCGGGACGCGGCTGCGGCGCGGGAAGAGGCGGCAGGGCTGCGCGGCCAGCTCGAAGCCTTCAAGGAGCAGCACACGCAATTGATGGCCGCATTCCGAGACTCGGAAAAAGCCGATAAGGCCGTTTCACGTACCAAAAAGGACTGATATTTCGGGGGTTTTGCGCTAAAATGGCATGTTGTTTGGCAGCTACATCCGAGGGGCAAAAATCATGATCGCAGAGCAGGAACAGACCGAGCGCCGCGCCGTGGTGCAAAGCGCCCTTGCGAGCCAGCGCATCGAGGGCTTAGAGCCCGATGCGCAGGCCGTGGCCGACGCCGAGCGCTGGGCGCGTGGCGAGATGACCATCGGTGCCGCCGTGGACCAGTACAAGGCGCGCATGCGGCTAGAAATGGCATGAAATACGCCGGGGATCGCGGCGATCCTTACCTGGACAGCGAAACGGGTGTTCTCCGCAATCTCCTTGGAATCAAGGAACAGGGTGGACTCGATAAAGCCGAATCCACCCTTTCCTTTTTGCGGGCCAGCGAATTGCGCGAGCAGCCCGTTAAAGGCAAATTCGATTTAGCGCACCTGCAGCGAATTCACAAGCGCCTTTTTGGCGACGTGTACGACTGGGCGGGCCAAATCCGCCAGGTCGAAATCTCGAAAGGCAGCACCATGTTTGCCCGGCAGGTTGCGATCCAGAGCGCGGCGCAGCAGCTCTTTGGGCAGCTTGCCAAGGAACAGCTCTTGCGCGGCCTCGATGCCGACGAGTTCAGCAAGCGGGCCGGCCACTATCTCGGGGAAATCAACGTGCTTCATCCCTTCCGTGAAGGGAACGGCAGGACGCAGCGTGAGTTCATCGGGCAACTGGCCCAGCAGGCGGGCCACAGGATCGACTGGAGCGGGGTCAGTCAGGCCAGCATGACCCAGGCGTCAATCGAGGCCTACAACGGCGACTCAAGCGGTATGGCTGGCCTTATTCGCGCTGGCATGCCAGACCAGCTTTTTTTTAACCCATGAGTCTAGGAGTATTGGAATGAAACAGCGCCTTCTTGTGATGAACGGGCAGAGGCTCGTTCAGAGCGAGCAGGGAGGACAGTGGGCCACGGATAAGGTCGAAAAAGCCGGCCCGATCAAGCCGGGGATTTACAACATCCACCTATCCACCAAGGCCGACAAGAGCCAGAGCCACGATGGAGTGATCGTCCATGCCGACAAAGATCATGTGTATCAACAGGTCGGCAAACAGTTCGTCCAGCATGACCGGACGAATTTCGATAAAGTACCTGAAATCGGGAGCAATTCCAGCATCAAATACGATGGTGACAAGGCGCAAGTCGCCCCGTCATCCATCAAGCTGGGGCGAGGGTTGTCCCGATGAAGCTTTAGCCGCTAAAAAGGAGCCAAGGCCATGAGCATTCCCAGGGAGCGACTGCAGCAGCAGACGCAGCAAACCGCCCGCGCCACGCTTGCCGGTGCCCGCCAGGCCGGCGCAGACGCAGAGGTTCAAGCCGACGCCCTGCAGGATCGCGCCCTGGAGGCCCAGGCCGAGCAAGCGGCCTTGCTTGAAGCCTCCCCCTTGGAGTCTCAATACAGCGCCGCTTTCGCGGCGCAGGTCGAGGCGAAGCACGACCAGGCGGAAAGGATCGAGGACCGGCTTGAAGACCTGATCGAGCGGCAAGAATCCCGGATGCAGCAGGCGCAGGCCAAGCAGCCGGGCATGCTTGCTTTGCCCTCGACCCGTGCCAAGTGGCAACAGCAGATGCAGCAGCAGCAAGCCACCTTGCAGCGCCTGCATGGACGGCTAGAAACCGTCCGTGAAATCAAGGAGGGCATGGGCATCCATTCCCCCCGCATCGAAGAGCTTGCCGCTCGAAAGCTGCGTGCTCAAGAGCCAGAGCTTGCCAGCGAATGGGCCGACATGCGCGAAGCGCAGCGCCGGCACGAAGCCCTGCAGCGCAAGGAAGAGCAGGAGAAAAAGCAGGCTCAGGACCGCGAGCGTCGAGAGCAGATCGAACGAACCGGCCGAGGCGTGCGGCTAGGGCTTTCGCAGGCGCGCTAGCTGCGCCGCATCCCCAAAAAAAGAAGCCCGGCGATGCCGGGCTTTTTTATGCGCGCCTGCAGGCGCTGCGCTATCGCAGCGCTACCCACAACGCAACCGCCGCCGCCGCGAGCGTGATGCACGATGCAAGCACGTTCAGCAGGCCGATCCGCCGCGCATCCTTGACCTGGCCAGCGACACGGCCCAAGGCTGCATCGACCTCGGCGCGCACCGTGGCTGCCGTGCTCTTGGCGTTCTCCTGCATGGCCTTGTCCATCGCCCCTTTGCTTGCGGTCAGTGCCGCATTCAGGATGCGCTCGGCCTTGTCTTTGGCGTCCGTCCCCCAGCGGAGCGCCAGGGCCTCCAGCTCTTCCTTGTACTGATCGAGCTGGGCCTGTTGCGCCTTGGAGCTGTCCTGCATCAGCCGGTTGTTGATCGTCTGCAGGACCAGGATCGGATCATCACGCGAGACGGCTATGCCGTGCTTCGCGGCAATCTCCTTGATGAGTTCCTCTACCTGGTCGGCCATCACAGCACCGCTGCGCTATCGAGCTGGCCGAAGAGCTGGCCCTTCACGATCTTGAGCCGCTGCCTGGTCATGATCGTGAGGGAGTCCATCGCCAGGGCTTCATCGAACGTCAAACGTTCCTGCAGCATGTCGCTCAGATCGCGGCCGTAGGTTTCTTCCTTGAGGGCTGGAATCGACACGATGGCCGAAACGCGGGCCTTGTTGGCCGTGTATGCCTTCAACTGTTCAAAGCCCTTACCTTCGTGCTCAATCGGCCCCCAATACGGATTCAGCCACACCACGAAAATTGCTTCCGTGGGGAACTGGCTCACGAGCTGCGAAAAGCCGCTCACGGTGTCAAGAAGAGCCTGGCCGCCCGTGATGACCGTATGCACGACCAGTTCATGCCCCATGTCTGCCAGGAGTGCCGGCACCTGGTTGCTGATGAGGTAGTGCGAAAGCGGCACGAACGAGCTGGCCCCGTTGTCGATGATTACGTCATCCTTCGACGGCGCAACTAATTCGACCAAGGTATCGAAGTTGCGCGGGTTGATTTCGTCGCCTTCCATGATCTGGAGGCGCTTCACCCCGAGGGCTTTGTAGCCGGCGAACGTGGCGTTCACCGGGTCCGTGTCGATGCAGAGTGGCTTCTGACCCTTGCTTGCCTTGTACTGTGCCAAGGTGGCCGCGATGAACGACTTGCCCACCCCGCCCTTGCCTTGCAGAACCATGTGAATTTTCGCCATTACAGTAAATCCTCTTTTTTCGGTTGAGAGTCAAATTTGAAGCCGGCCGGAGCTGGCGCTGACTTCGTTGGTTGTTGCGGCCGTGGTGCAGCGGTCTTGCCTGCAGCGGGTGGACGTGGCGGGTCTGGTGGCGTCGATGGCTGGCCGTCTACCACCGCAGGAGGCCGGCCCTTGATGTGCCGGCGTACATGCTTCAAGAAGGTTTCGTAGCGATACGGGATCTTCCCCTTCTCGTGCAGATGCTCCCAGATCGTTAGAAGCGAATAGCCGGCCGCGATTGCGTCCTGCACGTCGCTCTTGAGGGCCAAGAACGCCACCACGTTCTTGTCCTGTCTCGGCCTGGTTGCTTCGCGTTTTTTCACCCATTCGGCCAGCTCTTCGGGGTAGCTCTTCGGCATCGTTCGTTTTCCATGTCGTTCCTATTGCGTACAACTCTAGCACTGCGTTAGATCGCAAAAAGATCGCTGTTACAGCGCTGTCAATGTGCTGACAGTGCGCTGAAACAAGGCGATTGAGGCTGATTATAGGCATCCTATGCGCTTTTTCGCTATATCGGTTAGCTTTCAGCGCAATAACAGCGGTTAAATGCGGCGCGGTGGTGTATGCTTTCCTTGGTGTTCATACCGCCGAAAGGCGGGCAGGATAGGTGAAGTTAGCTAACCGGAAAGCCGGTTATCTATCTTCACTATCCCCTTATTCGCACTTCGTGCTCAACGGGGAATCCTGCTCTGCGAGGCTGACGGCTACCGCCGTCTGAGGTGCGCGGCTTTAGCCGCTAAAGAGAGGCCAATGGCAAAGACAAGAAACAGCGACGATCCGCGAATGCCGACCCGCAAAGCGGGCCGGCATTTGCGCGTCCCCGTGCTTCCCGACGAGGAAGCCGAAATCAAACGACTGGCGGCTTCGGTCGGGCTTCCCGTGGCGGCGTACCTGCGGAACGTGGGTCTTGGCTACCAGGTGCCCGGCATCCTGGACAACAAGCGAGTTGAAGAACTTGCTCGCATCAATGGCGACCTTGGGCGGCTGGGTGGGCTGCTGAAGCTGTGGCTCACCGATGACGTGAGGACGCTCCAGTTTGGAGAGACGACCATCCTCGCCCTGTTGTCGAGGATCGAATCCACGCAGGACCGCATGCACGAGGTCATGCAGGAGGTTGTCACTCCAAGGGTGAAGCGATGAGCCCTTTAGCCGCTAAAAATTGCGGGGGGTGGCCGTGATCGCAAAGCACGTTTCCATGAAGACGGTGCAGAAGAGTGACTTCGCCGGTCTGGTGAAGTACATCACCGACGAACAGGCGAAGAACGAGCGCGTGGGCTACGTGGCTGTCACGAACTGCCACACAGACCGGCCCGAAGTGGCGATCACCGAAGTCCTCAACACCCAGGCGCAAAACACCCGGTCGGGGGCCGACAAGACGTATCACCTGATCGTCAGCTTCCGGCCAGGCGAGCAACCCGACGACGCGACCTTGAAGGCCATCGAGGCGCGGATATGCGAAGGGCTGGGGTTTGGCGAGCATCAGCGCGTCAGTGCCGTTCACCACGACACCGACAACCTGCACATTCACATCGCCATCAACAAGATTCACCCAACGCGCTACACGATCCTGGAGCCATTCAACGCTTATCACACGCTCGGGCAGCTCTGCGAAAAGCTCGAACGCGAATACGGCCTGGAGCGCGACAACCACCAGGGGAACAAGCTGGTATCGGAGGGCCGCGCCCAAGACATGGAGCGGCATGCAGGCGTCGAAAGCCTGCAGGGCTGGGTCAAGCGCGAATGCGCCGCAGACATGCAGGCCGCGCAGTCGTGGGAGGCTCTGCACCAGGTCATGCGGGACAACGGCCTGGAGCTGCGCGAGCGCGGCAATGGGTTCGTGATCCAAGCCGCTGACGGCCTTGCCGTCAAGGCCAGTTCCATCGGCCGCGAATTCTCCAAGGCCAAGCTGGAAGAAAGGCTGGGCACCTTCGAGCCATCGGCCGAGCACTTGGAGCGCGCAGCGCAGAAGCCGCGCAAACAGTACGACAAGAAGCCGGTGCGGTCCCGTGTCAACACGGTAGAGCTGCACGCGAAGTACAAGGCCGATCAACTCACCATCAGCGGATCGCGCACGGCCGAATGGGAGAAGGCGAGGGCGAAGAAAGACCGCCTCATTGAAGCCGCGAAGCGTAGCGGGCGGCTCAAGCGTTCGACCATCAAGCTGATTTCAGGGGCCGGCGTGGGCAAGAAGCTGATGTATTCGGCCACCAGCAAGACCATGAAATCCGAGATCGAGAAGATCAACAAGCAGTACCTCAAGGAACGGCAAGAGATACATGAGAAGTACCAGCGCCGTGCGTGGGCCGATTGGCTGCGCGCCAAGGCCGCAGAGGGCGACCAGGAGGCGCTAGGGGCGCTGCGCGCCCGCGATGCTGCCCAGGGCCTCAAGGGCAACACCGTGGCCGGCACGGGGCCGCTGCGGCCCCAGGCGGCCGCTGCAGAGCAGGACAGCGTGACGAAGAAGGGCACGATCATCTATCGCGTCGGCCCTACCGCCGTCCGCGACGATGGCGACCGCCTGAAAGTCTCGCGCGGGGCCGACCAGGACGGCATGCAGGCCGCGTTGCGCATGGCAATGGATCGCTACGGCGACCGCATCAGCGTCGGCGGCACGCCGGCATTCAAAGAGCAGATCGCCCAAGCGGCGGCGGCCTCGAAATTACCCATCACCTTTGACGACGACGCCCTGGAGCGCCGCCGTCAAGAACTATTGACCCAAGCAACCACGAAGGAGAACGACCATGACCGAACCGACCGAGGACGAGCTGCTGGAGGCGGCATTAGCGGCAGTGGACCAGCCATTGCCGCAATCCCCGGAGCCGCCCGAGCCGGACAGCCACGAGCCGCCGCAGCCGGACGGACCACCAAGCCCAACGTTGGCCGCGTTGGACGAAAGCCGCCGCCCCAAAGCCAAAACCGTCTGCGAAGACTGTCCCAACTCGGTGTGGTTCAGCTCGCCAGCGGAAGTGAAGTGCTATTGCCGCGTCATGTTCCTGGTGACGTGGAGCAACAAGGAGCCAAACCAGTTGACGGCCTGCGACGGGATATTTTTGGGCCAGGAAGACTAAGCCCGCAGGTTGCCGCTGCCGCCGACAAATACATAGCGGAGCGGGAGGGCAAGCGCCTTAAAGGATTCGATATACCGAAGCACTCCCGCTATACTGACGGGCAGGACGGGGCCGCGACTTTCGCCGGCATCCGCCAGGTCGAGGGGCAATCACTGGCCCTTCTGACACGCGGCGAGGAAGTCATGGTGCTGCCAGTTGATGAGCCGACCGCACGACGCCTCAAGCGCCTTGCCGTTGGTGATGCCATCACCGTGACCCCCCAGGGTTCCATCAAAACGACGAAAGGACGTAGCAGATGACAAAAGACAGGTTCAACAACGCGGTAGGGCCGCAGGTACGCGCCGAGAAGGAGGGGCCTGGCAAGGTCATCCCGGCGCTGGCCGTGCTGTCCCTTGGCGGCGGATTGCAGGCTGCTACGCAGTTCTTCGCCCATGACTTCAAGTACCAGGCCGCGCTTGGCGCGCACATCAACCACATTTACCCGCCGTGGGGAATCGTCCAGTGGGCCGGCAAGTGGTACGGCCAGTACCCCGACGCCTTCATGCGCGCCGGAAGCATCGGCGTCACGATTACCGGCGTTGGCCTCATCAGCCTGGTTGTCGCCAAGATGGTGCTGGCGAATTCATCGAAGGTGAACGAGTACCTGCACGGCTCGGCCCGCTGGGCGAACGTCAGGGACATTCAGGCGGCCGGCCTCATCCCGCGTGCGCGGTCGTTCTGGCAAACCATCACCGGCAAGGATGCGGCGGCCAGCTCAGGCGTCTACGTGGGCGCGTGGATCGACAAGAAGGGCAAGCAGCACTACTTGCGCCACAACGGGCCGGAGCATGTGCTTTGCTATGCGCCGACCCGTTCCGGCAAGGGCGTCGGCCTGGTGGTTCCTACGCTGCTGTCCTGGGGCCATAGCGCAGTCATCACCGACCTGAAAGGCGAGCTGTGGGCGCTGACGGCCGGATGGCGGCAGAAGCATGCGAAGAACAAGGTTCTGCGTTTCGAGCCGGCGACGGCCAGCGGTAGCGTTTGCTGGAACCCACTCGATGAAATCCGCCTTGGCACGGAAAACGAAGTGGGCGACGTGCAGAACCTCGCAACGCTGATCGTTGACCCGGACGGCAAGGGCCTCGAATCGCACTGGCAAAAGACCAGCCAGGCGCTGCTTGTCGGCGTGATCCTGCATGCGCTCTACAAGGCCAAGGCCGAAGGCACGCCGGCCACGCTGCCCGGCGTCGATGCCATGCTGGCCGACCCCAACCGCGACATTGGCGAGCTGTGGATGGAAATGACCACCTACAGCCACGTAGACGGCCAGGTCCACCCGGTTGTCGGCTCTGCCGCCCGCGACATGATGGACCGGCCCGACGAGGAAGCAGGATCGGTGCTGTCCACCGCCAAGTCCTACTTGGCCCTGTACCGCGATCCCATCGTGGCCCGCAACGTGAGCAAGTCCGAATTCAAGATCAAGGACTTGATGCACCACGACAACGCGGTGAGTCTCTACATCGTCACGCAGCCAAACGACAAGGCCCGCCTGCGGCCGTTGGTGCGGGTCATGGTGAACATGATCGTTCGCCTGCTGGCCGACAAGATGGACTTCGAGAACGGCCGTCCGGTGGCGCACTACAAGCACCGCATGCTGATGATGCTTGACGAGTTTCCCAGCCTGGGGAAGCTCGAAATCATGCAGGAGTCGCTGGCATTCGTGGCCGGCTACGGCATCAAGTGCTACCTGATTTGCCAGGACATTAACCAGCTCAAGAGCCGCGAAACCGGCTACGGCCACGACGAGAGCATCACGTCGAACTGCCACGTCCAGAACGCCTACCCACCGAACCGCGTTGAGACGGCCGAGCATCTTTCCAAGCTCACCGGCCAGACCACCGTAGCGAAGGAGCAGATCACCACCAGCGGCCGGCGCACGAGCGCTTTGCTGGGCCAGGTGTCGCGCACGATCCAGGAAGTTCAGCGCCCCTTGCTCACGCCCGATGAGTGCCTGCGCATGCCCGGCCCGGTGAAGACCGAGGGCGGCGACATTGCAAAGGCCGGCGACATGGTGGTGTACGTCGCGGGCTATCCCGCGATCTACGGCAAGCAGCCACTGTATTTCCAAGACCCGACCTTTCAGGCGCGGGCGGCGATTCCCGCACCGAAGAACAGCGACAAGCTGCGTAACAGCTTTGTCGCGCCCGCAGGGGAGGGGATCACGATATGAGCCGCTTGCTGAAACGGATCACCATCGGCACCGCCATCGGCGGCGCTGCCGTGCTCGCCTTGGGCGTTGCCTGCTATGCAGCCGGTGCCCGCGTCAACACCACGAAGAGCATTCCCGTCGGCCTCTATTGGGCAAGCAGCGCGCCGGTAGAGAAGGGCGCTTACGTCATGTTTTGCCCGCCGCAAGTCGGCGTGTTCGGTGACGCCAAGGAACGGGGCTACATCGGGGGCGGGTTCTGCCCTGGCGGCTACGGCTACCTCATGAAAAAGGTTTTAGCCGCTAAAGCCGATGCCGTCACCGTGGCCGATGACGGCGTGCGAGTGAATGGCGCACTGCTGCCACTGAGCGCACCGCTCAAGACCGACAAGGCTGGCCGGCCCTTGCCGCGCTACCAGACCAACAGCTACGAGCTGGGCAATTCCGAGGTGCTGCTTATGTCGGACGTGAGCGGCACATCGTTCGACGGCCGCTACTTCGGGCCGGTCAACGTTTCGCAAATCAAGACCGTGATCGTCCCGGTCATCACCTGGTAGGAGGCACCATGCGTTTGTTCATTGCAGAAAAGCCCGACCTGGCGAAAGCCATTGTCGAAGGCTTGGGAGGCGGAAGCCGCAAGGACGGGTACTACGACTGCGGCGGCGACTATGTGGCCTGGTGCTACGGCCACATGCTGCAACTGCTGGACCCCGAGGACTACGACGAGCGATACAGCAAATGGAACATGGACGACCTGCCCATGTCCCATATTCCTTGGAAGAAGAAGCCCAGCGGTGACAAGGGCGCGAAGGACCAGCTCAAGGTCATTCTCGGCCTGTTGAAGAAAGCCAGCAGCGTCGTCAACGCTGGCGACCCCGACGATGAAGGGCAGCTTCTTGTCGATGAAATCCTGGAGTACGCCGGCTGCACTCTTCCGGTGAAGCGGGTTCTCATCAACGACAACAACACCAAGGTTGTGCGCAAGGCGCTGGAGAGCATGCGCGACAACCGCGAGTTCGCCGGCCTGTCGGCCGCCGCCGAGGCCCGCAGCGTGGGCGACCAGCTCTACGGCTACAACATGACCCGCGCCTACACCCTGGCGGCCCGCCAGAAGGGCTACCAGGGCGTCATGAGCGTGGGCCGGGTGCAGACCCCCATCGTCGGCCTTGTCGTGCGCCGCACGCGGGCATTCAAGGCCCACAAGAAGGCGTACTACTACAACGTCACCGGACGGTTTGAGGTCGAAGGCGTTGCCTTCCCTGCGCGGTATCAGATCGTTGAAGCCGATCCAGTGGACGAGAAGGGCCGGCTGATCGAAGAGCAGCATGCCCAGGCCATCGCGGATGCCGTCAAGGGCAAGCCTGCGCGAATCGTCAGCGCCGACACCAAGCAGAAAGAACAGCATCCGCCCTTGCCTTACAACCTGTTGAAGCTGCAAACCGATGCCTCCCGCAAGTTCGGTTTCAAGCCCGACCAGACCAAGGACATAACGCAGTCGCTGCGCGAAAAGCACAAGCTCATCACGTACAACCGCAGCGACTGCGAATACCTCAGCGACGAGCAGCACGGGGACGCGCCGGGCGTGCTGGCGGCGATCACGCAGACCGCGCCCATGTTGGCCGCCGTTGCGCAGCGGGCCGATCCCTCGATCAAGAGCCGGGCCTTCAATTCGTCCAAGGTTTCCGCCCACCACGGGATCATTCCAACAGAGGCGACGGCGAACCTGGCGGCGTTGAGCGAGGGGGAACAGAAGATCTATTTGCTGATCGCCCGCGCCTACATCGCGCAGTTCTGGCCCAAGCACCAATACGACCAGACCGATGTGCTGGTGGAGTCCGAGGGGCACCGCTTCGCCGTGCGCTCCAACGTCACCACGCGCCAAGGCTGGCTTGTTCTCTACAAGAACGACGCGGGCAATGAAGACCTGGAAGGCGACGAGAACGACCTGTCCATCGACATACGCACGCTGCGCGACGGCCAGGCCGGCGTCTGCGTCGATGCCGAGGCCGCCAAGCAGGAAACGAAGCCGCAGCCGCTCTACACGATGGCGACCCTGCTAGGGGACTTGACCCGCGTTGCCAAGTACATCCGCGACGACCGCCTGCGCAAGCTGCTGCTGGAGAAGGACAAGGGCAAGGAAGGCGAGCATGGCGGCATCGGGACGCCGGCCACGCGAGACAGCATCATCGCCACGCTCTTCGAGCGCGCCTACCTGGTCGAGCAAGGCAAGAACATCGTGCCCACACCCACGGCCGAAGAGTTCTACGACGCCCTGCCCGACCAGGCCAAATTCCCCGACATGACCGCGCTCTGGCATGAGCAGCAGAAGGCCATCCAGGCCGGCCAGCGCGACACCGAATCATTCGTGCGCGAGCTGATGGACTACATCGCTGGCGAGGTGGCCGGCGTGAAGGAAAACGGGCTGGCAATCAAGGTTGACACGCACCCTTGCCCGCTCTGCGCCAAGCCGTTGCGCCGCATCAAGAAGAAGGAAAAGAACGAGTTCTTTTGGGGATGCACCGGCTTCGCCGATGGCTGCAAGTTCGTCTGCGAAGACAAGGCCGGCAAGCCCGTGCCGCGAGAGACGCCAAAGGTGTCGGAGCTGCACAAGTGCATGGCTTGCGGCAGCGGCTTGTCTAGGCGGGCCAGCACGAAGAAGAAAGGCATGTTCTGGTGGGGTTGCAGCAACTACCCGACATGCACACAGACCTATCCCGACATCAAGGGCAAGCCCGATTACAGCAAACCGAAGGAGTGATGACATGACCCAGCAAACCAACGACCAGGCCGCCGAAGTGATCCCGGCCATTGACGACGCCGCAGCCAGCGCGGAAGCCTTGCGCGAGAAGCTGACCGATGCACAGACGCCCGGCTACCAGGCCGAATTCGATCCCGACGAGGCCGACCGTGCCGGCGCGTTCGCAGAAGACGCCTTGAGCGAAGGCGATGCCCTCGCCAGCACCGACGACCTGGCCGACCTGGCCGGCGATGGGTCGCTGGAGCCGGCATTCCTTGACGATGACGGCCCGAGCGCAGACCTCCCGCGCATCGTCTCGACCACCAACGCCCGCAAGCTGTACGAGCTGCGCCCCGGCGAGTCGGTCGCCCAGGCCGCCGCACGCAAGGCCAAGGAGGGCTGATCCATGCCCATCACGAAAGCCGAGGCGCAGGAGGTGACGCGGGCCTTTGTCCGCGACTACCCCGGCGCGCTTGAGCTGGCCTACAAATTCCGCGAGGACGCCGCCGAGCTGTACGGGCCGCGAGCCGCCGAAGTGCCCCAGGACATGAAAGGCGGCTACGTCCCGAAGGAGACGCAGCACGCCGGCCGTGCCTACCGTGGCCGCGTGGACGTGCCCCTGGCGAACGTGGAGGATGCCGGCGACCTGCTGCTGACGCTGCGGCACGAGGTGTTGGGCCACTACGGAGCCAACACCTTCGCGCCGGCAGAGAAGCGTGCCTTGCTGGACGGCCTGGTGGCCGCCCGCGAGGAACCCAGCCTCAAACCGCTATGGGACGACATAGACCGGCGTTACGCCGGCTATCCCGTGGACGTGCGCGCCGAGGAAGTCTTTGCCCTGTACTGCGAGGGCATCGAGCCAAGCCATCACCAGGGCGCGGACCTCTTCGCCCAGGGCACAGACCAGGTGCGGCAGAAGGGCCAGCAGTCATTCGCGGAAACCTGCATCGCCCGCGTGCGGCCCATGCAGGCGGACGACTTGCACAACATCGTGTGCGTCGTCGCTCAGGGCCTGCACGACCGATCCAGGACGCAGCAGACCTTTCCGCAGATCAACGAGCTATTCAGAAGGGACGACAAGATGGAGCCGAAAAAGCCATTTCACGAGACAGTGGCCGAGAAGCTGATCGAGCAATTGAAAGAGGGCACCGCTCCATGGCAAAAGCCGTGGGAGCCTGGTCAACCTGGTGCTTTCATTCCGACGAACCCGACCACCGGCAAGCGCTACCGGGGCATCAACGCTATCCAGCTCATGAGCCAGGGCCACAGCGACCAGCGCTGGATGACCTACAAGCAGGCGGCTGCCGTTGGTGCCCAGGTGCGCAAGGGCGAGAAGGGAACGCCGATCCAATACTGGAAGTTCAGCGACGAGCAGATCAAGACCGACGCGGACGGCAAGCCCGTCCTTGATGCACAGGGCGAGCCGGTCAAGCAGTCGGTCAAGCTGGAGCGGCCGAGGGTGTTCTTTGCGACGGTGTTCAACGCCGAGCAGATCGACGGGCTTCCACCGCTGCAACCGCGCAAGCAACAGGATTGGACGGCCGTGGAGCGCGCCGAACACATCCTGCAGGCGTCCGGTGCCGTGATCCGCCACGGCGAGCAGAACCGGGCGTTCTACCGCCCGGCGACGGACAGCATCCACATGCCCGACAAGGGGCAGTTCCCCACGGCCGACAACTACTACGCGACCGCGCTCCACGAGCTGGGCCACTGGACCGGCCACGAGTCGCGCCTTGATCGAGACTTGTCCAATCCATTCGGGTCCGAGGGGTACGCCAAGGAAGAGCTGCGGGCGGAAATCGCCAGCATGATCTTGGGCGACGAGCTGGGCATCGGCCACGATCCCGGCCAGCACGTCGCCTATGTGGGTTCGTGGATCAAGGCGCTGCAGGACGATCCGCTGGAGATTTTCCGGGCCGCTGCAGATGCCGAGAAGATTCAAGACTATGTGCTGGGCCTGGAGCAGCAACAGGTGCAGGAGCAGGACCAGCAGCAGCAGCGCCAGGCGCTGCCGGAGACACAAGCTGAAAGTGTTGTGGCCGCGCTGGAGTCGGCCGGCTGGGTGCGCAGCGATGGCGCTGCCATCGCGTCCAAGTCGTTCGATACGGTGAACGGTAAGAACGATGCACATGCGTTCATCACGGCCGGCGATGGCATCAACCGCACTTTGCAATTCCAGTACCTCAGCGAAGGGCGCAACGTGGTGGCGGCAGATGGCGCGCTCATTCCAGTAGGTGCGACGGCCGAGCAGGCCGCCCGAATTGCGACAGCCGCCGCCGCACGGGCCGATAAGTCGATTCAGGATTCCTACGGCGTCCGCGTTGCCGCCATGTTGGACGAAGGGAAGCAGCAGGAGGCGAACATGCAAGCACAACAAGCCAAGCGGGCCGAGGCGGCCTACATCGAGCGCGTACTAGAAGCCGTCACGCGGGTGTCCGACCCGGCCGCCCTGCAGACGAGCGAGAAATTCGAGCTGGCCGAGCGGCGCAACGCCATCATCTTGACGGCCGACGCACGCACCATCAGCCCGGCATCGTTCCAGCAGAGCGCGAAGGAAGGCTTCGGCGTGGACATGCCGGCCGATTGGAACGGTCGAATCCATGTGCAGGGCAACGTGACGCAACAGATCGACGGCAAGCCTCACGTCGCCGCAGCACATTCCCTTGGCGTTGAACCGGAGTTCTTCGGGGTCTACGCGCAGCACGAGGACGGCACGCATCAGTGGCTGGCCGACTTCCCATCCGTCACCGAGGCCGACGAGCTGGCCGACCAGCTGCGCATGGTCGATGCCATTACCGAGCAGAACCCGCACGAGCAGGCGGCCAAGCTGGCCCGCGTGCTCGAAAACGCGGTGCGCCGCGACCCGAACAGCACGGACGAGCAAATTTCAGCCGCTAAAGAGGCCCGCAAGGATGCCGAGGGCGCGGCCATGCTCAACGATGCCGACATGCAGCGCCGAATCGCCGAGTTCGAGCGGGAACGGGGCCAGCAGCAGGCCGCAGCGCCGGCAGCGCAGTCCCCGAGCCAGATCAAGGCCGAGGCCCAGGCGCAAAAGACCTTCATCCAAGTGCCCTACCGCGAGAAAGACGAGGCGAAGGCGCTGGGTGCGAAGTGGGACCGGCAGGAACAGTCCTGGTACGTTCCGGCCGGTGTCGCTGCAGGCCCCTTCGCAAAATGGGCGCAGGGGGCCGCTACGGCCGCCGTAGACGCGCCGCAGGCCGTGCAGACGACCGAAGGCCCCACCGTGGGCCGCAAAGCGGCCCAGGAGCGGGAATACCTGGCTGTTCCCTACGGCGAGCGCATCGCGGCCAAGGCGGCCGGCGCCGAGTGGGACAAGGTAGCGAAGTCCTGGTATGCCGGCCCGAAGGCCGACATGGAGAAGCTGGCCCGCTGGAAGCCCGAGAACGTGCCCGACCAGCAGGGGCCGGCCATGACGCCGCAGGAAGAGTTTGCCGATGCGCTGCGCTCCATCGGCTGCGTGGTCAGCGGCGAGCATCCCATCATGGACGGCAAGAAACACCGCATCAGCGTGGAAGGCGAGAAGCCCAGCGAGAAAGCCGGCTCGGGTTTCTATGTCGGCCATCTTGACGGACACCCTGCCGGCTACATGAAGAACAACAAGACCGGCATCGACATGAAATGGAAGTCCAAGGGCTACACCCTCGATCCCGAAGAGAAGGCACGCATGGCGGCCGAGGCCGCCACCAAGCTGCAGGCCCGCGAAGCCGAGCAGGCTCAGGCCCACGAAGCGACCGCGCAACGTGTCGGCCGCCAGATGGCCGACCTGGTGCCGGTCGAGCAGCCGACGCCCTACATGCAGGCCAAGGGCATCGAGCCGCAGGCCGGCGTCTTCACCGACCGCGCAGGCCAGAAGACCTACATCCCCGCAACGGACGTGGACGGCAAGCAGTGGACGATGCAATACATCCAGGAGGACGGCACAAAGCGGTTTGCGAAGGACAGCCGCAAGGAAGGTTGCTTCCATGTCGTCGGCGGCATGGATGCGCTGGCCCAGGCCCCCGCCCTTGTGATCGGTGAAGGCTATGCGACTGCCGGCAGCTTGTCGCAATCGCTGGGCTTCGCCACCGTGGCCGCGTTCGACTCGGGGAACCTGCCGGCCGTTGCGAAGGCGCTGCACGAGAAATTCCCGGACAAGCCCGTCATCATCGCCGGCGACGATGACCGCCACCTGGAGCTGACGCAGGGCGTCAACCCAGGCAAGGCGAAGGCCCAGGAGGCCGCGAAGATCACCGGAGGCAAGGCAATGCTGCCGATCTTTGCGCCGGGCGAGAACAGCTATCCCGCTGGCCTTCCACCCGTCACCCCGGACAAGTTCAGGGAGCATCAGCGCACCGGGACGACACTCAGCGACCAGCAGCTTGCCGCGCTCGATCACATGAAGGGCAAGACCGACTTCAACGACCTGGCGAACAAGAGCGTGCTGGGCAAGGAAGGGATCGACCGCCAGGTGCGGGCCGCCGTCCATGACGTGATCGAGAAGCACCAGGCGCGTATCGAGCAGCAGCAACAGCGCGTGCAACGACAGGACCAACCGTTGCAGCCGCGCCGCGCTGCGAAAATCTGACAACGGATTTAACGAACCGCCCGCATAATGGCTGCACTGTGTGAGCGGGTTCCTCCCTCCCTCCCTACCGCTCCGCAGCCTCCCTTGCCGCCTCGCACCCCGAGGCGGCTTTTTTTTGCCCCTGCCGCGCATCGAGCATGCACGCGGCGGCCGTGGCCAACACCGAGTTGGCCAGGCTGGCCAACCTGGTCGAGATCTACTGCAGCAGATCCCGAACGAGATCCACGCCGGCCAATTTGGGTAGCCAAAATCGACCCGGCCAATTTGACCCGTGGCGCGAGTTCTTGGCCCCCTGTAGCATGACCAGCTCATTTGCGTATACCCTAAAAGGCCATGCCATGACGACAAAGAGGAAGACGACCAGCTCGGCCGCGCCGGTCAAGGTTGCCCGCATCTACATGCGAGTAAGCACCGAAGCGCAGGATTTGGAGCGACAGGAAGGTATCGCGCAGGCCGCAAGGGCGGCCGGGTACTACGTCGCCGGCATTTATCGGGAAAAGGCATCAGGGGCACGCGCTGACCGTCCCGAGCTGCTGCGCATGATTGACGATCTGCAACCCGGTGAAATCGTGGTGGCTGAGAAGATCGACCGCATCAGCCGCCTACCCTTGGCCGAAGCCGAAAGGCTTGTGGCCTCGATACGCGCCAAGGGTGCCCGGCTATCGGTGCCCGGCATCATCGACTTGGACGAACTGGCGGCCGAAGCACAGGGCGTGCCCCGCATCGTCTTGGAGTCCGTGCAGGACATGCTTTTGAAACTGGCCCTGCAAATGGCCCACGAGGACTACGAGGACAGGCGCGAACGCCAGCGCCAAGGCATTGAGCTGGCGAAGGCTGCGGGCCGCTATGCTGGCCGCACGCCCGATACCGCCACACATGCCCGCATCGTGGCCCTGCGCGAAGGCGGTAAGAGCATCGCGGAAACGGCAAGGCTGGCCGGATGCAGTCAAAGCCAAGTGAAGCGCATATGCGCGATGGCGTTACCAGCGGTTGGCGACATGAAGGAGCCCTAGGTCATAAACCTGTCACTATATAGGAAGGCTAAGCCCAACCGGACTGCGAAGCGGTACTAAACTCATTCTCGCATTTAAAGCATCAATTACTCTACTCGGCAGTGTTATTAATTCGGTGCACGGTTCACGCCCTCCTATAGGAGGGTATGAACAATATCAATATTTTGGCAAGTAACTTTCTGGGGTTGCAAGTGAATCAATTTAATATTTCTATTAGCAACTGCAACAGCGTTGACCGGGCCGATGTTGTTCTCACGAAAGGCACGCTAAATATAAAGTATGGCCCAAATGGTTTGGGTAAAAGTACCCTAGCAAAGGCAATCGTTAGCCAAATCCGCGGGGATGGCAGTCTCCAAGATCTCGTTCCATTTAAGAACCGTGGCAAAGCGGAAGCCATGCCTCCCCAAGTGGATGGCGTCGATGACTTGAAGTCTACTCTGGTATTTGATGAGGGCTACGTCCAGCAGTTCGTATTCCAAAAAGACGAAGTGCTCAAAAACAGTTTCGACATCTTTATAAAAACCCCGGAATATGTTGCAGCGATGGACGCGATCGATGCCCTGCTGTCGGGTGTAAAGAAGGCGCTCACTAACAACGCCGAAATAGAGAAAACCATTTCCGATTTGAAGGAATTACGTGATGCGTTCGGCAATTCCAAACCCGGCAATATCCCGAAGAATAGCAAAATTCATAAGGCGTTTGGCACTGGCAATAAAATTGAAAACATCCCAGCGGCTCTGAAACCTTTTGAGACGTTCATCAAGGGCCAAGAGCCATCTAAGTGGATCGCTTGGCAAATTAAGGGCAACGATTTTTTGAAGCTTGGCGATACCTGCCCATATTGCTCAACCGCATTGGCAGGCGAGGGCCAGAAAGACACTGCACTTGCTGTTGAGAAAGAGTATGACGCGACTGCGGTGGGTCATCTAAACACGCTTAAGGCCGTTATCGAACGACTCGGCAAGTACTTCAGCGTGAGGTGCCGCGAAAACCTTGAGAAGGTGACGAAAACCAAGGTTGAGCTGACCGCGCAGGAACTGAGCTTCCTGACTGGACTTAAGGCTGAAATAGATGGTTTGATCACGCAACTTGAAGGCCTGCGAGCTATTTCTTTCTTCTCATTGAGGGACGTAGAGCAAATCAACGCGCGGATCACCCCGCTGAAGATCGACCTTGCACTTATGGACAAGCTGGACTCCGGGGAAACCAGGAGCATCACTGATCCGGTCAATGCGCAACTGGAAGAGCTATTGTTGAAGATCGGTGAGCTAACCGGACAGGTCAATAAGCACAAAACAAAAATCAAGAAGGCCATTGAGGCCAATCAGACCAGCATCAATGCATTTCTGAAGTCAGCAGGTTACAAATACACTGTAGAGATCGTACCGGAGATCGAATCCTACAAAATGAAGCTGGTGCACCGCGACCTAATTGGGCACCTGGAAACTGCCTCAAAACACTTAAGCTACGGCGAGAAGAACGCCTTCGCCCTGGTTCTTTTCATGTATCAGGTGTTCAGTGAGAATCCTGACCTTGTGGTGTTGGATGACCCAATATCCTCGTTCGACAAGAATAAAAAATTCGCCATCCTCCACGAGTTGTTCCAAGGTAAAGCCAGTCTCAAGGGGCGAACCACCCTGATGCTCACTCACGACATTGAGCCTGCCATCGATATCATAAAGACAACCAAAGACGTTTTCCAGGCATCTAAGCCTTCAGCATCGTTCCTATCATCGCGTAATGGTGTGGTGAGGGAAGTGCCCATCGCAAAAGAAGACATCCAAACTTTTGCAATGATCTGTCGAGCAAACATTACCACCCTTCACGATCCAATTCTTAAAGCGGTTTATTTACGGCGCGACTATGAGCTGCGAGATGAAGTCGGTCTGGAATACAACCTATTGGCTAGCCTGTTCAAGGGTCGAGTCGTGCCGACGCTGCAATCAGCGACTGAGAATCGGGACATGACATCCGAGGAAAAGCAATCGGCTGAGGCCAATATTCAAACCGAACACTTTCCCGGTTTCAACTACGACTCCCTTGTCGCAGAAGTGAACAATGTGAACTGCATCCGAGTCAAATTTCTAGCGACCGATGTCGGTTACGAGAAAATCCAACTATTCCGAATTTTCAACATTGCGCACGATGACGATGTAATCCGGAAATTTATCAACGAGTCGTACCACATCGAAAACGAGTATGTTATGCAGCTCAACCCCCACAAATTTGAGAGTATCCCCGAGTATGTCATCGAAGAATGCGTGCGAATGTTACCTCTGGCTTAGGTGGCGGGCGAATTAGAAGACAGCTATTTGGCATTCAACCTGCGCTGTCCCTGGCTTTACGCTATTCCCGAAAATATGCGATTCCGGCGTAACCGCCCACGCAAGACAAATTCAGCGTACCGGCTTCACGAACTCGGCAAGGTCGATTTCACCGGCAACAAACCTGGCGGCCCGCTGTTCTTCGGCCTCGGATAGCTTGAACCCTTCAAGGCCCACGGATGCGCGGGCTTAGTTCACTGAAGATCGTGCTGGAGTCGCTGCAGGAGCTGCTATTGCGCCTTGCCCTGCAGATGGCCCGCGACGACTACGAAGACCGGCGCGAGCGGCAGCGCCAGGGCGTGGCGCTTGCAAAGGAAGCGGGACGGTACACCGGCCGCCAGGCCGACACAGCAACTCACGAGAGGATCATTGCGCTGCGCACTGCGGGGCACAGCATCCCCGATACGGCCAGGCTGGCCGGCTGCAGCGAAAGCCAGGTCAAGCGCGTTTGGTCAATGCGGGCGACGGCCTCACCAGCTTGACCGTGACGCCGGCAGGCCGCATGAGAGCCTTAACCACGGCGGCCGACACCTCATTGCGGGACTGCGCTTTCTCTTCGACGCTTTTGCGTGGGAGGTCATCCGTTGAATCTGGAACGCTCACGGTGAGCTGATCCCCGATCAATGAGGCTTCAAACATGCGCTTGCCGGCCGGCGTGATCCACATGCCTATCAGCTCGCGCTTGGAGTCGGCGACCAGGCGCTGCGCCGGCTTGTCCATGTGGGCCTTGATCTTCTCGCACATGGCCGTGGTGGCCGGCACCGAGGGAAGACGCTGCAGGTAGTCGAGAACGTTCTCGAGCACGGCCAGCGTTTCCTTGTGCTTCTGTTCGTCGGTGAATTTCACTTGGCGTCCCATCCCTTTCTTTTTTCTGCGCGCCACTCCCAGGGCGCGACCGCGTGCGGATCGGCCCACAGGCCGACCCGCCCAGCGCGTGCCGCTGCTTCGACGTCGAGCAGCGACCGATCCACCAGGTAGGCCCGATACACCCAGGCCATGCCCTGTTCCACCATCATGCGGTTGACACTGCGGCCGTCCACCAACAGCGTGCCGATCGCGCGGCCGTAGCGATCGACGGACGCCGATCGCACGTAGACCGACTTCTGGAACACCGCCGCAGCAAGCGCCTGCCTTGACCTGGTGCCGAAGGCTTGCGCCTTCTCGGGGGCGTCAATCTCAGCCAGGCGCGTGCGGATCGGCGTGCGATCCACCAACACATCCACCGTATCACCATCGAGAACGCCGACGACGCGGCCCGCGAAATCGGCGTGTGCCTGTCCTGCAGCGATGCACAGGACCAGCGCGACCAGGCGAGCCAAGCGCGCCATGTCAGTTGCCCACGAAGACAAGTTCGACTTCCACGCGCTGGTTCTCAAGCCGGCCTTCTGGCGTCGAGTTGTCCGCGATGAAGTCTGCAGCAGATGCGAAGTTGACGACGATCTTCAACGGCGAAACGCCGCGTGCGATGAGATAGGAGCGCGCCGACAGTGCCCGAGCAAGGGCCAGCGATTCATCCTGCGCGCTCGGCTTGAGTGTGCTGGTCCGTCCCTTGATCGTCACCAGGTCGGCATCCTTCGCGTTGAGCAATTCCGCTTCCTGCCGTGCCGTGGGCCGGAAGGCCGTGCCGCCATGGGGGAACGACACGAAGACACCCGACAGGACCGGCCTGCCGTATTCGGTCATCGGCTGGGCCGATGCGCTTTGCGCGGCCACCAGGAAGGCAGCAGAGAGGGCCAGCAGGCACGGTTTGAACATGAACACGCTCCAATCAGAAAAAGAGGTAGCCGGCCTTGCTCATCGGGATTCGGATGAGCCAAAGCGCGATCAGGTGCAGGGGGTAGTAGGCGTAAAACGCCCACCGCAGCCGGGGCAGGCGCACATCGACGTGCGCAGCCGCGGCGACCACGGGGAGCGCCGCCAACGCCCAAAAATTGCCGTTGATGAACCACAGCGCGGCGCAGGACGCCAGCAGCAGCGCGAGCGCCGGCACCGATGGCTTCCTGCAGTACCACCAGACAGCCAGGCAGATCGAGAGCGCCGGCCACCAGTATTCGACCGAGCTGCCGGCGACGAGGAACACGGCGGCAGCGGCAACCAGGCGCGGACGGCCTCCCTGGTCGATGAGGAAGAGCACGGCCGTTGCGGCCAGCAGCGTGAACATCACGTTCAGCGGCCACCAGCCGGCCCACAGGCCGCCCAAGGCGAGGAATGCAGGGGTGGCGGCAAGGCCGAAGAGGGCCAGGCGCTTCAAGGTGCGGCGATAGACGCCGCGCTGCAGCGTATCCGGCCGAGCCAGGTTGTACGCCAGGACAAAGCAGAAGATCGGCAGCGCCAGGCGACCCGCGTTGAACAGCAGCGGCACCGTGCCATTGAACAGGTACTTGTTGACGTGATCGCCGGTCATGAGCAGCAGCGCGAGCCACTTCAACGCTTCGACCGATCCATCAGCGACGACCAGGCGCGGCAACCTCACTTGCGGCCACCTCGCCGGCTGTAGTGCTGGAGGGCGACGAAGGCGAGATACAGCACAGGCGCGAGCAGGATCAGCGCAATGGTCTTGCCGATCCATGCCGGCAGCGACCAGAGCACCAGGCCGAGCAGGAGCAGCGGTCCGAAGGCAAGCAGCAGTAAATCGCCCTGGCTCTTGGCCTGCGACTCGGCCCAATCGCAATAGCTCTTGATGACACCGAAAAGGCCGAGGGTGTACCGCTTCATGAAGGCGTGAAAGTCCATGTTTTTATCCGCTAAAAAAACGGCCTCACTGGCCGTTGATGATGAGCTTTCGAGGCACGTAGCTGGCAGTGCTCCAAGGCCCTGCAGGCGCTGCCTGCGGGACCGCTGCAGGGGCCGGCTTCGATACCACTGGCGCGGTCTGAGCGACCGCTTGAACGGCTACCGGAGTCGAAGGGATTGCGCCGGGCTTTGTCACGTCGCGGGTGACGAACCGCGCATCGAGCCAGTCGGCCCACTTGACAGCCCTGCGCATCAAGTCGGCGCGATAGACCACGTTGAATTGGGGGGTGCGCGAGTGGTAGTTAGCCGCCCGCGTCCACAAGTCGCCCTTGTCCATGCGGATGTGTTGCCGCAGCCGCCAGGCCGCCAGGTCAAACGAGTAGCAGCCAGCCGCTGCCACGTCGTTTGCCGTAATGCCGTACTTCGCCAGGTCGCCCAGGTACAGGGTGTTGAACTGCATCGGGCCCACGTCATGCGTGCCGTTCGTGTTCTTCACCCACTGGCCCGGCTTGCCGCCTTCTTTCTCCGCGACCGCAAGAACGATGTTCGCCGGCACTTCGTATTTGACGGCGGCCGAAATCGAGCAGATGACGCGCTCTTGAAGCTGGGGCGGGAGATCGATGAAAGGCATGGTTCAGGCTCCCTTAGTTGCCACCGCCGCCCCAACTGGCGCGGCGGCGCTCTTCGTCTTCGGCCTTGATGCGGGCGTTGTATTCGGCCAGGGCGCGGTCATAGTCCCGCGCCTCGACCCAATACCCTCCCCGCTCAGGAATCCCCACATAGCGCGGCACCGTGCCCGAGAAGTCCGTGTAGGCGTGCGTCGTGTAGGCGGTGCAGTAGCTGGGCATCTGGTTGCTGACGTACACCATGCCATCGTCGGAACCCGTCCACGAACGCAGCACGGCATTCAGCGAAGCGGCATCACACCGGCCGGCACCATTGGCCTGCGCATTGACCAGGGCCGACATTTGCGGCGTCTGATTGGCGACGGGGCAGAGGTTCAGGAAGTTGACGCGGCCCCGGATCGTGTCCGACAGCTTGCGGTACGAAATGCTGAAATAGCGGCGCAGCGAAGGCGTGCATTCGCTGGGCTGGGTGCCAGTGGCAAGGCACAAGATCGCTTCGCAGGCCAGGCGGGTATCGCCCGTGAGGATTTCCTGCGCGCTGGCAGTGGCTGGAATCGCACCGAAGGCGGCCACCGCAAGAGCGGCCGAGGCGATGAGGTTTTTGCGTTGCATGGTTGATGCTCCTTTGCAGTTACGAGGTTTTGGAATTGCGATTCATGAAGTCGGCCACTTCGGGCGCGACGGGGGTTTCTGCCTGGCCCTTGCCTGCAGACAGTTCGTTGTCGTTGAAGGCCGTGGCGGCCGTCGAGGCCTGCGCGGCGCTGCTGGGTGCCGGTGCGGGAGTGGACAGGTCTGCCGGCGCTGCCGCGTCCTGCGCCCTGATCGCGGCTGCGATCTTTCCGCCCGTGGTTTCGCTGATGCGATCAAGAGCCGACTCGCGCATGCTCGCGGCCTTGGCTTTCGCCACGTCCCAGGAGCCTTGCGCCAGGTTGCCCGCAGTGCCCGCAGCAATGGCCGCCGCACGGCCCAACATGCTGCCGGTGGAGCGTTGTTCGCCAGGTGCCAGGCCAGTGTCCTGCCCCCCTCCCTTGGCGTCAGAACCTGCGGCCTTGCCGCCTGCGTCGGCCTTCCCTTCGGCACCAGGTGCCGCGCCACCGCCCGAGTCCTTGCCCTCGCCTGCCGGCGCGCTGCTCTTGCCGCCCGAGCTGCCGCCTTCGGAGGCACCACCACCGAAGCCACCGCCCGAGCCACTGGAGCCACTTGAGCCGCCGCCCGAGCTGCTGCCGGTGTCCATGCCCGCGAAGACGCTGCCACCGCCAGAGCTGCCGCCGCCAGGGCCTGCAGCGGCCATAGCGACGCCGCCCATCGTGTCGCCCATGCCACCACCGCCGCCGCCCTCGCTGGATGCCGCAGACGCTTTGCTGTAGGCCGCCATGAGGGCTTGCGCGCCACCTGCCGCGCTGGCCGCGCCGGCTGCAATCGCAGCGCCGCCCGTGGCGATGGCCGCGCCGGCCACCGCCGCCGCACCCATCGCTGCGCCGGCACCAAAGCCACCGCCGAGGGCGTGCGTTCCGCCGCCCATCGCCAAGCCGCCAACCATCGCCGGCAGCTTGTTGACCAGGGCCAGCAGCACGACCGCGACGATCATCATCACGCCTAATTCCTTGAGGCTGATGCCGGCGCTCATGGCGTTGTAATACTGATCGACAAACGACTTGCCGATGCCGACGAGCAGAACCATCGTGAAGAGCTGCGCGGCGATGTTCAGGACGGTCTTGTAATAGTTGATCGCCATGTCCGAAGTCCACCGCGATCCACCGAAGCCGAGAAAGAAAACGCCGGCATAGGCCAATATCCAGCCGCTCACCAGGAGCAGCAACATATTCACGCCGATCAACGCCAGGATGATGAGAATCGCCGCGCTGATGAGGATGCCGGCCGCGCTATCGACAGGCGACCACACCGAAGACTGATCGAGCACCTTAAAGAAAATGTCGAAACCAATATCAACGATCCCGGAGGGCGTCAGCGTCGAGCCGGTGCCGCTTGCACTGCCTGCGATGGTGCGCAGCGAACTCATGATGTCGGTGGCGAAATTCGGCCCGTTCGTGAGCAGCCACCAGAAGAAGCCGGTGAAGATGGTGAAGCGGATGAACTCCGCATAGAACTCGCCAATATCGGCCTTGCGCAAGGCCATGAAGCCAAACGTCCACACCATCGAAATCACTGCGAGCGTCCAAAACAACCAGGTGGCCCGGGCCGTGATGAAGCCGGCCCAACCACTGGCGGCGGCCGAATAGCGGTTGAGGACGTTATCTAAGACGCCGGCATTGTCGATAGCCGCTTGCGCCTCAATGGAAAAGAACGCCAGCCACAGCAAAACAAACAGCAGGCCGGCGTTCTTGAATACGGCTGGCATTCTCATAGTCACAACCTCACCATTCTTTCTTTTCGCTGGGTTTGAAACCGCCACCACGGCGCAGGCACAGCGACGAAAACGCTTGCTGCGCGCCCTTGTCTTCGATCTTGGCAACGCTCGCGGGCTTGCAGTTCTCATCGTTGACTTCGGGCATGGCTTGCTTGGCCGGTTGTTCTGCAGGCTTTTCGCCGCAGCCGGCGACCAAGGCCGCCACGAGGGCGGCCAGGGCCAAGGTAAGAACCTTGTTGGTCTTCATCGAGCAGCCCTTACCAAGTGCGCGCAGGGCTAGCGCGGTACTCGCCCTTGCGCAAGTTTTCGGCAGCAGCGGCCTCTTGCGCCTCTTTGTCTGCAATCACCTGGTTGCGCGTGGCGACCGCGTTCTGTTGCGCGATCAACAGGCCGCGAATCTGCAGGAGCTGGTTTGCCTGGTTGCTGGCGAGCTGGTTTGCAAAGCCGATGGCCTGCATCTGGCCGGTGGCTCCCTGCGCGGAAGATTGCAGGCGTTGCAATTGGCGCGCATCGGATTCCATTGCGTCCTGCTGCTTGTCCAAGCCTTTGAACAGCGCATCGTTGGCCTTCTTCTGAGCTTCCGAATTCAGCTTGTTGGAAGCCTGTTTCATGGCGTCGAATTCAGCCTTCGTGCAACCGATGTTGAAGCATGGGGACGAGCGGTAATAGGACACGTCCTGGAACTTCGACAGGTAGCCGTCGAGGCTGCCCGCCTGGTTCTTGTAGTAGTTCAACGTGTCGATGGCCCCGCGAAGCTGGTTCATCGTGGACGTGGCCTGATCCCAGATATACGCGGCCGGTGCGACCGTGTTCTGGATCATGTTTTCGTACTGCTGGAGCTGGGTGCGGTACTGCTCAATTTGCTTGAGCGTCTGCGCAACGTTCTCCACTGCCGACATGACGGTTTGCGTCAGGTTCGCACCGTCGATAACCGGGATGCCGGCCTGCGCCGGGGTCATCACGCCAGGGGCAGTAAGTGCAAAAACCAAAGCGACTTTAGCCGCTAAAACTTTCTTAGTGAGCATCTTCATTTCGCTTTCTCCTTTGGGTTAGTAGTCGAACGCCTGGTACGGCTTGGAAAACGTCATGTCCTTGGTGACGATGACGTTAAAACGGTAGCCCGGACGAATTTCGAGGGTCGGGGCAATGTTCATGTTTTTGGAAATCAACTGAGCGGTGACAAGGCCGAGCTGCTGGCCCAACGCTTCGCTAAGTGCGCCGCTGGCCGTCTGCCGATTGCCGTTGTTCTGCTGGTCCTGGTTCTGGCTCATGGTGATACCCGCCGTCACGCCAGACATGAGGAATGCCGATGCGAACAGCCGGAAATAGTGGTTGTTCACCTGGTCATTGAAGCCCGCATAACCGGCGCTGTCCGCACCAGGCATCGAACCAATATCCATTGCCTTGCCGTCCGGGAAGACGATGCGTTGCCAGGCAATCAGCACGCGGGATTGGCCGTATGCCACATCACTGGAGTACCGACCCACAAGGCGCGAGCCTTGAGGAATCAGCTTCCATTTGCCGGTGGGCGTGTCGAACACGTCCTGGCTCACCTGGGCCATGATCTGACCGGGCAAATCGGAGTTGATGCCTGAAATCAGCGTGGCGGGCACGACGAAACCGGCGCGCAGCTCATACGGCGAGCGTGGCGCTTCGGGCTTGGAATCGAGCTTCCAGCGGTCTTCCTGCCCGGAGTTGGCGAACTGCGAATAGTCCTTGCTCCCCGGCGAGCTGGAGCCGGCCGTTTGCAGGAGCCTAGGAGCCGCCGAAACGCCTCCCCCGGACATACCCCCTACCCCACCGGCTTGAAGCTGCTGCATGCGCGCTCTGTAGGCCGCCGTGGGGTCGTCGCGGGTCTGCGCGTCGATTTGCTGGCGCACGGCCGCCAGTCGGGCTAACGCTTCCTCGCGGGTGGCCGGCGCTGCGCCATCCGTCAGGCCGCCAGGCGTCGATCCCGAGCTGCGCGGAGCGATGCCCCGCACGCCCGTCTTTGCCTTGATGGCCTCTTCGAGCTGCTGCATCTTCGCCATGCGGACGCGCTGCATTTCGTCGTTGTTGACACGGTCATCCAGGCTTGCGCTGGTCGGTGGCGTCGGCGGCGCGTCCAGGTTGTCCGGGCGGGCAACGTCGATGGCCTGGCCTTGCGGCTGCGAGAGGTCGGGCACCGTGGGCGGTGCTGGCCGCTCGGCCTGAATGATCCCGTCCTTCTGGTTGCCGGCAATCTCGTTGGCGAACATGCTGGTGTTGCCAGCCTTTTCGTCCTTCGCACCGGCCGGCCGGTTCTGCTGGGCTGCGCGATCCGCAGCCACCAACACCATGACCAGCAGGAACACGCCCATCAGGCCGCCGATGATGTAGACCGGCAGATTGTTGACGCGGCGAACGCCGGTCTTCTTTGTCACTTCCCCAGGGGAAGCGTCAGGCGACATTTGGTCTTCGCTCATGTGCGTTACTCCTTCCGAACCCACGCGCCGGCCGGGTACAGAGTGCCGTTCTGTGCAGCCGAGTAAGCGCGGGTCAATGACTGGTTGCCCACCAGCAGGGTCACGCGGTACAGGTTCGATTCAGCTTGATCGAGGATGTACCGCAGCGGTTTGCCAGCGGTCGCCGTGGCGTCCGTGGCCGCCGATGCGGCCGAGGCCGGCGCGGCTGGTTTGAACTCCAAGAGGGCGTAGCCCTTGGCGCGCAGCGACTCGACCAGCGAAGAGCCGAAGGCATCCGGCGTGGCGTGCTGCAGATCGAACCGCGTGCTTGCGGGCGGGTACACGGCAACGAGCTGCTTCGCGGCGTCATCAGCCATCGTTTGATTGAAGGCTGCAGGCGCGCTTTGCGTGAAGTTGCCGTAGGTGGATGGCGCAGTGGTGGCGCAGCCGGCCAGGCCGACCACGAGCAGCGCGAGGAAAGCGGTCTTGCGCATGGTTATTTCCCCCTGGTGATGGTCACGCGGTCTTGGCTGCTGCCGACGCCGGCAATCAGCACGGCCTTGTCGAAAACCGTGTCCACGATGTAGCGGTCACCCTGCACGCGGTAATTGACCATCACGGTTTCTTCATCCGTGAAAACGCCGCCATCCTTGCGAACGACTAGGAGCGTCGGCGCTTCCGTCTGCTGCATCGTGCTGGGCATTTGGATGATGGTTTTGGTCCCATCGTTGTAGACGCGCACGGGCTTCCAGGCGGCCGATCCCGACACGTCATAGGCAAAGTTCAGATCGCCCAGGTACTCGCCGGTTTGCGGGATCGTGCGCGACTGCTTTTCCTTCACTTCGCGGGTCTTGATGGCGTCCCACTTCGCCATTGCGTCTTCCGTGTAGGTGAACGCCACACGGGGCATGAACTCCGTGCGATGCGAGCGCAGCCGCAGGTGATACGTGCGCCGGTTCGTGGTGACGATCAGCGACGTTTCCAGGCCCACGTCCATCGGCTTGATGATGAGGTGCTGCACTTCGGCCGGGCCGCTGCCCGTGATGGCCGGCTCGACCGTCCACCGGGCGGTGTCGCCCAGGTGGATCGAGTTGACCTGTTCACCGGGCTGCAGCTCCACATCGCAGACCTGCAGCACTGCGCACACGATGCTGGGCTGCTGCGCACCGAACAGGAAGCGGATCGAGCCATCGGCGCCGGCCACCGGCTTGATGCCCGTCGCGCTGTTGTCGCGCCACTTCTGAGCGATGGCGACGGCCGCTTTTTCCTGCGGCGTCAGCGTCGGGTTGTCTTTGGAGAAATAGAGGTCGGCCAGGTTCTTGTCAGCCGGGCCGGCCGGCCCTGCAGCGAGTGCGAATGCGGGCGCAGCGCCCAGGACCAAAGCGAGAAGATACTTGTTCATGAGTGTTGCCCCTTAAAGCTGTTTCGACCAAGAGAAGTCACGGACGTAGATGCCAAGCGGGTTGTTGCGCACTTGCTCTTCCGTGGTGTTTGGAGTGGTGGCGACGGTGTAGACCGTGACTAAGGCCCGCATGCGGACCGGCAGGCCCTTCACGACGCCCTGCCGGTCGCGTGTCGTCTCCATCCAGTCCACTTGCCAGGTGTCGGGCGTCTGCGGGATCACCGAGAGAATTTCGGTGCTGACCGTTTCTTTCGCGGCGCGCTTGAACGGGCTGCTGTCCTCGCTGCCGTTCAACCATTCATTGGTCTTGGCCGTGGCCGGATCGTTGGCCGAAAGCATCGAGTAGAGCCGGAACACGGCCTTGCGCTGCAAGGCCACGTCAGGCGTCACCAAGCGGGCATCGCTGACGAACGAGGCCACCGAGGCGTGCACCACGCGCTGATCGACTGCAGCGGCCCGCTGTGCCGGCGCGACGGCCACCGCCTGGCCGAGCTTGTCTACCTCGACCACGTAGGGCACGAACTTCGATTGACTGCCAATGTGGATCAACCCGCCCACGGCGGCCAGGACGATCAACAACGACAGAATGCCGACAACCTGCCAGGTCTGGCGCGACGAGACGACCGCGCCAACGTGTTCATTCCAGGTGCGGCGTGCCGCCAGGTACGGGTTTTCGACCTCGCCCCTGCGTCGGCCACCTTCCATCACCGAATCCGGTGCGCGCCGGGGATCAGCCGGCTGTGCGGGCTTCTTGAAAATCAAGCCCTTGATCGTGTCTGCAAAGCTCATGCTGCCACCCCATAGTCAGAAAGTTTCAAATTGCGGCCGGCGAGCCATTCATGCACCCAGGCATCGCCGAACTTGGCTTCGAGGCTCTTGATAGCCGCCACGGATTCCTTGTCGGACGCGCCGACGAACGCCAGGGCCAGCGGGCCTAGAGCCAGGTCGTAGAGTCGCCGGCCGTTCTCGGAAACGTAGTAGTACTGCCGCTTCGGAATGGCCGTAGCCAGAATCTCAATCTGGCGAGCGTTGAGGCCCATGCGGCGATAGAGCGCCGCCGTGTCCTCATCGCGGGCGTACACGTTGGGCAGGAAAATCTTGGTTGCGGTCGATTCCACGATCACGTCCAAGATGCCCGAGTTCGCCGCGTCGGAAAGGCTCTGCGTTGCCATGAGCACCAGGCAGTTCGCCTTGCGCAGCACCTTGAGCCATTCCCGAATCTTGGCGCGGAACGCCGGGTGTCCCAGCATCAGCCAGGCTTCGTCCAGGATGATGACGGCCGGCTGGCCTTTCAGGCTGCGCTCGATGCGGCGGAACAGGTAGAGCAGCGTCGGCAGGGCGTATTTCTCGCCCAGGTTCATCAGCTCTTCGATTTCAAAAACGGTGAAGTCGGTGAGCGACAAACCATCTTCTTCGGCATCGAGCAGATGGCCCATGTTGCCGTCCACCGTGTACTGCCGGATCGCCTCGCGGATCGCTTCATCCTGGATCGTCACGCTGAATTCGGACAGCGTGCGCGCTCCGCTGGCGTGCATGCTCATGATCGCGTTCCCGATCTCATTGCGTTGCGCCGGGGTGGTTTCCACGTTGTTCAGCGCAAGGATCGTGTCGATCCACTCCATCGCCCAAGCCCGATCACTCTTCGACTCCAGGAACTGCAGAGGGCAGAAGGCCAGCTTGTCGTCATCGGCCGCCACGGTGAAGTGCTTGCCGCCCGTGGCCTTGGCCAAGGGGTACATGGACATGCCTTTGTCGAAGGCGTAGATCGACATGCCTTGATAGCGACGGAGCTGCGCCGCGATCAACGCAAGGTGCGTTGACTTGCCGGCACCCGTGGGACCGAACATGAAGGTGTGGCCCAGGTCGCGCACATGCAGGTTGAGACGGAACGGCGTGGCACCGTGCGTCACGCAATGCATGAGTGCCGGCGACAGCGGCGGATACATCGGGCAAGGCGCTTTGTTGAGGCCCGTCCAGATCGTGCTTGTCGGCAGCAGATCGGCCAGGTTCATCGTGTTGATGAGCGGGCGGCGAACGTTCTCCACGCCGTGGCCCGGAAGGCTTCCCAGGTAGGCGTCCAGCGTGTTGATTGTCTCGATCCGCGCAGCGAAGCCCAGGCGGTTGATGGCCTTTTCTACCTGGCGTGCAGAGGTTTCCAGCTTTTCGCGGTCTTCGTCCATCAGGACGACGACGCTGGTGTAGTACCCCACCGCGACCAGGCCGCTATTGACCTCGGCAATCGCAGACTCGGCATCGTTCACCATGGACATGGCGTCCTGGTCCACCGAGCCGGTATTCGTGTTGAAAACCTGGTCGAAGAAGCCACGGATTTTTTGCTTCCACTTCTTGCGGAACTTGTCCAGGTGCTTCACGGCTTCATGCGAGTCCATGAAGATGAAGCGGCTCGACCAGCGGTATTCGACGGGCAGCTCGCCCAGGGCGGTCAAGACTCCCGGTGTTGACTCCAGAGGAAAGCCCTCGATGGCAACGACCTGGACGAACTTGCGGCCGATCTTGGGCACCACGCCGCCGAACAGTTCCTGGCCGCCGATCACGGCATCCAGGTACATCGGGTTGCTGGGCAGCAGCACGGGGTGATCCATGCCCGTGATGCAGAACTGCAGCCACCGCAGCAGATCGTCATGCGTGACCGTGGAGCCGTCTTCGTTCACCACCTTGTTCCCACGCAGGCGCTGCAGCTTGACGGCCGACGACAGGCGCGATTCGATGCTGGTGCATTCGCGCTTGAAGTAGTCGATCAAGCCTTGCGTGCGGGCCTTGTTGCCGGGTGTCTTCGCTTCGTCATCGAACATCAGTTCAACGAACTTGCTTTGCGCCAGAAGCGGCGGAAAGTAGGTCATCGTGACGATGAAATAGCCCTCGTACATCGTGCCCAGGCCCTCGAAGAGTCGGCGGCGCTCTTCGTCCATGGCGGCCGACACCGGATCGGGGAAATGCGACAGGCCCGTTTCGGTGTAGTTGGGTGCCGGCCGGCGCACGGCATCGACGTGGAGCATCCAGCCGTTACCCAGGCCCGCGAGCGCCTGATTGATGCGGAACGACACCATTTCCCGCTGTTCATCGGTGCTGCTTGCGTTGTCGTCGCCCTTGTAGAGCCAAGAGGCGATGAACGACCCGTTCTTACCCACGATCACGCCGTCATCGACCATGGCGGCGTAGTTGAGTAGATCGGCCAGGCCGGCGTCCTTGGAACGATGCTTTTTGAGCTTCAATTCCGCATCGACGGCTCGGATGCGAGCGAACAGGATGAGCAGCAGCAAGGCACCGAGCGCCGCGATGCCAATTGCGATTGCTTCGATCATTTGTATTGCTTCCCTTGGCTATTCGGGTTCAGTCGGAAAGGCGTGCTGCGCGCTGGGTAGTACCCCTTGTACTTACGGTGACGCAGGTACACGAAGCGCAGCTTGGGATCGGACTTCGCCATGAGCCGGCACGCGAAGAGCGCACCGAACCACAGCAGAAGCCCGATCACCGTTGCCCTCAGTTCTTGGGCGCTGAAAATCAGAGCGAAGGCCAGAAGACCCGAAAACATCACCAGTTCACGATCCCCACCCATGAACAGGTTGTCTCGGTTCCCGGCGCGACGAATGGGGATCGTGCGGAGGGCCATCGTTAGACCGTGCGGACGCTGTTGGTCAGAACCGATGCGGCCTTGAGCTGGTGCATCACGGCATCGCCCAGCGCAGCAATCTCAGCGCCACGGCCGAAGAAGGTGCTCATCACGTTCTGCGCGCCGACCAGGAGGGCCATCACCAGGACGAGGAAAATCAACGTGCGGAAGAAGCCATTCAGGTCGCCGCCGAAGATCAGCACGCCGCCCGCGATCACGATGCCGATGATCGACAGCGCGAAGGCCACGGGGCCGGTGACGGAATTGCGCAGGTTCGTCAACCAGCTTTCATAGGGCAGCGAGCCGCCCGTGCCTTCCGAGGCAAAGGCATGCTGTGGAGACAGCAGGAAAAGCACCATCAGCAGCGCCGCGCCGATGTAGAACATCGTCGTGCGGTTGATGGCGAAGGGACGGAGAAGAGACGCTTGCATTGGAAATACTCCTAGAGGGTTTTGGTGATGTAGCGGCCGTCCACGTACCCGGAAACCTCAAGGATTTCTTGGATGCGGCGACCGCCTTCAGGGGTGCGGGCGATATGAACAACGACATGAACCACCTCGCCTATCAGCGGTTCAATTTCGGCCGGTGCCGACTCATTACGGGTAATGAGCGACCTCAGACGAGCCAGGCCAGCGGCTGCGTTGTTGGCGTGGAGCGTTGCCGCCCCACCCTCGTGCCCGGTGTTCCAGGCATCGAGCAAATCCAACGCTTCCGCCCCACGCACTTCCCCGACCAGAATCCGGTCAGGGCGCATGCGCAGAGTCGCTTTCAGAAGCGCCGTCATCGGCACTTCCAAGGACGTGTGGTACTGAACGAAGTTTTCAGCGGCGCATTGAATTTCGCCGGTGTCTTCGATGATGAAAACGCGCTCCATGGGATCGCAAATCACCATCTCATTGATGATCGCGTTCACGAGCGTGGTCTTGCCCGAGCCAGTGCCGCCAATCACCAGGATGTTCCGGTGGTTCTTGACGGCGGCTTTCAGGGCCTCGTACTGGCCCTGCGTCATGGTGCCGGCCTCGACGTATTGCTCCAGCGTGAAGATGGCCACGGCCTTCTTGCGGATTGCAAACGTGGGCGCAGGCACCACCGGGGGGAGCTGGCCCGCGAAGCGCGAGCCATCAAGCGGCAACTCCCCTTCCAGGATGGGCTTGCCGCGTGTGACTTCCTTGCCGTGGTAGCCGGCAATGGTTTTGATGATCGCTTCGGACTGCGCCACGCGAAGCGACCCGATGCACTTCATCTTTTCGCCAAGCCGTTCCTGCCACAGCTTGCCGTCCGCGTTAAGCATGATTTCGACCGTGCGAGGGTCATTCAATGCACCCAAGAGCAGCGGCCCCATGTCGCGTTCCAATTTCTTCTTGGCCCGCTCTTTGAGCGTTGAGAAGTCTTCTGTGTCTGCCATGTCCGTCCTGTTCCATTTCGTTCGTCGTATTCTACACGGACAAACGATATACCGAACAGGAAAGCAAGGCAAGCCAAAGCCTTCAACGAACTGTTACCCCTGTTGACAAATGGGGTGCCCGGTTGAAGGCTGCGGGGTGAAAGGAGGCGCTGGCTGGCGAGTTGCGCGGCTGGCTGGCGGCTGGATTGCTACCCAGCGAAGCGGCAATCCCCGTGAATGGGGGCTTTAGCCGCTAAAAATTTCCCTCTGGCGTCAGGACTTTTTGCCTTTATTTTTGGCTATTTGCTTCCTGTTCGCCTCATCCCATTGCCGCACTGTGAATGCCTGGTACTCGTTGAGGATCGCCGCTATGCGTGCGAACCCGTCCGGGAGACTCTTGGGGGCCTTGCCCCCGGACAAGGCGTCCAGCGTTGCCTTGTCCAAGTCGGTCATTTCCAAAAGGGTCGGCAATGGGACGCTCAAGGCGTCCGCAATGGAACCCATGATCTTGAGGGAAGGATTGGCCTTCCCGTTGGTCAAGTCGGACAGGAATGATATGGACATTCCTGCCTTCTCGGCGAGGTCATGCTTCGTCATCCCTTGCTCTTCGAGCAGGCGTAAGACGTTCGTAAAGAATATCTGGTTGTACACGGTCGGCTATGCCTTGCGATCCGCAGCTCAAAATTTTAGCCGCTAAAGTTCTTGACGGGGAGACCGTGTTTAGCTAAACTTCGAGTTCTCTAGCGCAAGAAAATCAATGCATGAGCCTAAACAGGTTCCAATTTATCGGTAATCTTACCCGCGATGAAGGGGGGAGCGATACATCGAGCTGCAGAGCCGATGTGATCCCCGCCCCTGGCGTCCAATCGGCCGTTTTGATACCGATGCGTCGAGCGACGGCAGGAGTTACGTCGCCGAATCACCCGCCGTTGGCATTTGCCGTGGCGTAATTTTCATTCGGAGGAACCTCAATGTCCGCACCCGCCCCAGCGCCGAAACGAAAAACTGCCGTCGAGAAGACCGCCGACAAGGTGAGCGAAGTCAAGCAGGCCGCTTTGCTCAAGCACACGAAAGAGCAGATTAAGGCAATGCAGCTTTCGCTGTTCGACCTCGCGCCCTGGGGCGACGACATGCGGGCGATGCCGAACGACCTGGCGCGTGCTGCGCTCTTCACGACCAGGAACAAGAAGACCCCGCGTGAGGTGCGGCAGCAACACGTAATTTTTCACGTCAATAAGGACGTGCTCATCACCTATACCGGGATCGAGCTGCGGGCCGATGACGACGAGCTGGTTTGGCAGCAGGTTCTTGAATACGCGAAGCGTTCGCCGGTCGGTACGCCCGTTTCCTTCACGTTCTACGAGCTTTGCACAGACCTGGGCTGGGCGATCAACGGCCGGTACTACGACAAGGCCGAAGAGTGCCTGACGCGCCTGCAGGCGACCGCCATGCAGTTCAGTTCAGGCCGGATCGGCCGGCTTGAATCGGTGTCCCTGATCCATCGCTTCCGCGTGCTGGATCGCGGCAAGAAAACGTCGCGCTGCCAGGTCGAAATCGACGAGGAAATGGTAGTGCTTTTTGCCGGCGATCATTACTCGAAATTCGTGTGGGAAAAGTACCGCGAGCTGTCCCCTACTGCCCGGCGCATGTTCGATTACTTCGTCTCTCACAAGGAACCGTTCCCCTTGAAGCTGGAGACGTTCAGGCTGATGTGCGGGTCCGATTCCGCCAGGCTCAAGAAGTGGCGCGAGCAGACCGGCCAGGCGTGCGAAGAGTTGAGCCAGAGCGGGCTTATCAAGCTGTCATGGGTGCAGGGTGACTCGATCTACTGCCAGCGGTAGACCAGGTGGACATGCGACAGAGAACGGGGGCCTAGGCTCCCGTTTTTCATTGACAGATGAGGGGCGCAGCGGCGGCATGCAGACACTTGAGGGGCCAAGCCAGGGACGGGGAATTTTCGCGGGCGCGAAAACCGGCTATGTCGTGCTGCGCATCGAGCCACGTTCCGCGTCTCGACCCCTGCGGGCTTCCAGCGCCTTTCCGACGCTCACCGGGCCCATGCCCCTCGCCGCTGGGCTACAGGCCCGCCAGCGGGCCATACGACCGCCGCAAGCGGCCATCCAAGGCCGACCGATCCCTGCCCGGGGGCCAGGTGTGACTTCCAACGATCAACCCGACTGGCGCCGCACTTAAACGGCAGGTTTCCAGGTTGCCCTCGACTGCCGCACAAAACTGCGGACGACTGTTTGCTTTACCCCTCGGCACGCAACTGTCCAATGTGTTACGTTATAAGGTTATGGCAAAAAAACCAAAAGACATAACGCCACGATTCGGGATCGGGGAGTGGTTCGGCTTCAATCTGACGCAGCTTTCCGGGGAGGAACGCCGCCAGCTTGCCGCCGAAGTCCTCAAGCCGAAGAAAGAGCGAACCCCACAACCCTGCCCCTTTCAGGCGCGCAAAACAGGCGCTGTCTGCTCCAAGGATGGCGGGGTGTGTTCGCTCCGGCTCTACTCCTACAACACACACCCAGACAACGGCCGGGCGGTCGGTGTCCCTGTTGAGGGCAAGCAAGGCGACCTCCGCGCCACCTGCCCCTATCGCTTCCACGATGAACTCGACGTGTTCAAGTGGGTAGGCGAAACCATCCTTGGCGACCCTGACCCGCTGCTGGTCGGTGAAGTCGGCTTCCTCGAAGCCGGGGCATCGACCGACAGCGAAGGCGGCGATGACGTGGGCCGAATCGACATGGTTCTGGTCAGCTCCAAGACGCCCAAGGAAGCCCCGATGAATTGGGCTGCCCTTGAGATTCAGGCCGTCTATTTCAGCGGTAACGCCATGAAGGGCGAGTTTGAAGCCTTCAACGATGACGCCGTGGATTGGGTCATTTTCCCGGCCGGTCGTCGTCGCCCGGACTACCGCAGCAGCGGCCCCAAGCGCTTGATGCCGCAGCTTCAAATCAAAGTCCCCACGCTGCGCCGTTGGGGCAAGAAGATGGCCGTGGTCGTTGATCGCGCCTTCTTCGATTCCATCGGTGAGATGGACAACGTGGCCGACATATCCAATGCTGACATTGCATGGTTTATCGTCCGCTTTGAAGAGGTCGAAGGCCAGAAGCGCACGCGCATCGTGCGGGATGAAGTCCGCTACACCACGCTTGAGCGCTCGGTGGAAGGGCTGACGGGTGGCAAGCCGGTTCCTCTGCCGGTGTTTGAGACTCGCATCACTGACAAGATCGTTCACCCGGTGCCCATCACTGAGCCGGTCGAGGACGGTCTGCCGCTTGAGAACGGCAACGGCTCCGACGCCGCAAAATGACCACAAGTTGCTTGTTTGACAAGACCGTGAACATTCACGGGTCTTGACGCGCCTATACGTCCTTGTTACGCTCCGTGAATGTTCACGGAGAAAATAACAATGACAACCGACGCCACTGCATTACAACGGCAGAACCGCCGCATCGAACGCCTGAAAGAGCAAGGCGTCACCCGCGCCACGGTACTGGTTCACAGCGAATGCAAACCGGCCCTTGAAGGGCTGCGGCATCACTTCGTTGACCCCGACAAAGCGCAGGCGCTGGCCTCACTGGTTGAACAACTCCACGACAAGAAAGCCCCGACGAACGTTGCGCAGGTTCGCCAGCTCAGTCCGTTCCGCTATCCGGGCGGCAAGACGTGGCTTGTCCCAGAGGTGCGCAAGTGGCTGACGGCATCCAAGATCACGCCATCGGTGTTTGTGGAACCCTTCGCGGGTGGAGCAATGGCGGGCCTGTCGGCCGCCGCTGAGGGTTTGGCCGAACACGTCTTTCTGGGCGAACTGGACGACGATGTGGCCGCTGTCTGGCAAACCATCTTCCACGGCAAGCCCGCTGACGTGAAGTGGCTTTGCAAGCAGATCATCGACTTCGATGTGAACCTTGAGAACGTCCGGGAGATCCTCGACGGCAACCCCAAGAGCATTCGCGGCCGGGCCTTCCGAACCATCGTCAAAAACCGGATGCAGCGCGGCGGCATCATGGCCGCAGGCGCTGGCCTCGTTAAGACCGGAGAGGCCGGGCGCGGCCTCAATTCGCGCTGGTATCCCGAAACGCTGGCCCGTCGCATCGAAGCCTTGCAGGCCATGCGCGATCGGATCACCTTCGAGCAGGCCGACGCCTTCGAGGTGGTGCAGCGCTACGCTGATGATGCCAATGCGTTCTTCTTCGTTGATCCGCCGTACACCGCAGGCGGCAAGAAGGCCGGGGCACGGCTCTACACCCACAACGAAATCGACCATGAAGGGCTGTTCGCGCTCATGGCCTCGGTGCGTGGTTCAGTGATGCTGACCTATGACGACGCGCCCGAAGTGCGCTCGATGGCAGAGCGTCACGGCTTCCGCGTTGAGCCGGTGCCGATGAAGAACACCCACCATGAAGTCATCCGCGAGCTGTTGATCTTGAAGCCCTAGTTGGGGTCTCCTCGTTTTCAGTGCAATAAGTGACGGTACGCAAAGCTAGCACTGGCGCGGGGGTGGTCTGGGTAGACCGTTGATTTCATTGACTTTCCTGTTCGCTTTGTAAACGGGTATGGTGGCCTCCCACTTTTGAGGTTCACGATGCAGGGTTGGCACACAACGTTTTTGTGGATGCGTGGGCTCCCCCGCGATATCAGCGACTTCGAGATGAAGGCATTTTTCACCTTCGATGGTGCCGAGCGCGACGCAATCAATGCACGCCGAGGTGATTCCCACAAGCTTGGTCTGGCGCTCCATATTGGTTTCCTGCGCATGAGTGGGCGTTTGCTCGGTGCCTTTCGGGTAATTCCAGTAGCCTTGTGGCGCCACCTTGGCAACGAGCTTGGCATTGCAGCACCAGAAGTCGCCTCGCTGAGAGCCATGTATGAACGCGGGCGCACGCTATTCGATCACCAACAAGTAGCCTGCACGGTCCTTGGATTCCAGTGGATGAGCGAGCACCAGCGCCGCTCACTGGTACGTGAACTGCGCGACGAAGTGGCGCGCTGCGCCGACCGCGATCAGCTACTCGTGCGGGCGCGTCAATGGCTGTACAAGAACAAGCTGGTGATCGTGCACGAGCGGGCAATTCGGACACTGATTGCGGCGGCACTTGCCCAGCTTGAAGTTGAAACAGGCACCGCCATCGCCGCCAGCGTTGATCCAGCAACACTTGATCGCTGGCGAGCCTCAGTTTCAGAGCTGCGCCCAGATGGACAAACCCAGCAGAGTTGGCTATGGGCTGCACCGGCGAAACACTCAACCCGCCAAATCAGCGAGGTACTGGAGCGCATCGACCTGCTTTACACGCTGGACGTTCATAAGCACCTGGCAGACATCCCCGATCTCATCTTGCGCCGCTACGCGCGCCGACTTGTCTCCAGGCCGCCCTCAGCCGGAGCCAAGATCAAAGAGCCAGCGCGCACCGTGGAGGTCGCATGCTTTCTTCGGTATTGCCTGTTCACCACCACAGACCAGTTGATCCTTATGGTGCAGCGCCGGATCGCCGATCTGTGGCGTCAGGCTGCCGCCGATGTCCCCGCTACCGTCAATTGGGCCGCAATGTACAAAACGCTGCTCGGCGAACTTGTTGCCTTGAGCGCGCAAGGTGCGGTGCCAGATGCTGAGTTGCGTGCCCGTCTTGAAGCCTTGATCACCGAAACCCAGAAACGCAAACCACCGAGCAGGGCCTCCCTGGTCCGCGAGGGATTGATTGATGGAATTCGCCCCGTGCGGTCGTTGCTCGTCGCCATTGCAAAGCTGCCCTGGCAGGCCACCGGCGAGCATCCTGCCATCGAGTACCTTGCCAAGCTGCAAGCTTTATATCTCAAAGGATCCAGAAAGCTGCCAGTTGAAGTGGTGGCACCAAGTCTGGGAATGATCTGGCAGGTTTCGATCTCCAGCCCAGACCGGGAACGGGCGTTTCAGGCGTTGGAGGTGGCCACCCTGTTTGCCCTGCGCCGCGCGGTGCGCAATGGCTCGGTCTGGATTGAGCACAGCCTGAGCTTTCGGGGTCGTGCGCGCTTGTTCTTCACGGACGAGCGTTGGCAGGCAGAGTCCAAGAAACACTATGCCCGTCTATCGTTACCCAGCAAGGCTGCCACTTTCTTGAAGCCTTTGCTGGCCAGAGTAACTGCCGGTGTCGATGCGGTGGCCGCTGCAGCCCGCAGTGGCGTACTGCGCGTGGATGATGAACTCCATTTGTCGCCATTGCCCGCAGAGGACGAAGACCCAGAAGTGACCAAGCTGCGCGCGGCTTTGGATCACCGCATCGGTGAGGTTCAATTGCCGGAAGTGATTCTGGCCGTTGACGCCCAGGTGCGCTTTAGCTGGATCATGCTCGGACGTGAGCCGCGCTCTACCGACGAGCTGCTGATGGTCTATGCCGGCATCATGGCCCACGGCACCAGTCTGACTGCGGTCGAATGCGCGCGCATGATTCCGCAATTGTCTGCCACCAGCATTCGCCAGGCCATGCGCTGGGCGCGGGACGAACGGCGTCTGAGCCAGGCCTGCCAGGCTGTGCTGGAATTCATGCAGCGACACCCGATTGCCGCCACCTGGGGGCGGTCCGATTTGGCATCTTCTGACATGATGACCATGGAGACCACCAAACGGGTGTGGCAAGCCCGGCTTGATCCTCGGCGCAACACACCTTCCATTGGAATCTACTCCCATGTAAAAGACCGGTGGGGCATCTTCCATGCGCAGCCCTTTGTGCTCAATGAGCGCCAGGCGGGCGTGGCCATTGAAGGTGTCATCCGCCAAGAAAAGCTGGAGACCAGCCAGCTTGCTGTGGATACCCATGGCTACACCGACTTTGCCATGTCACATGCCCGTTTGCTTGGTTTTGATCTTTGCCCGCGGTTGAAGGAACTCAAACAGCGCCACCTCTTTGTGCCACGCGGCACCAAAGTGCCCGCAGAAATCGCTGCGGTGTGCGAAGCCAATGTCGACGTCGCTTTGATCGAAAAGCATTGGGATAGTCTGGTGCACCTGGCAGCCTCGGTCATGAGCGGACATGCCAGTGCGGTGGCAGCTCTTGCGCGGTTCGGTTCTGCCGCCCAGGGCGATCCAATCTATGAGGCTGGCGTGCAATTGGGGCGGTTGCTGCGTACGGCGTTTTTGGCTGACTACTTTGTCAAGGACGCTTTCAGGAACGAGTTGCGCCGGGTGCTCAATCGGGGCGAGGCTGTTAACGCCCTCAAGCGCGCCATTTATACCGGCCGGATCAGCCCGGCGCAGGCCAAACGTGTCGATGAAATGCAGGCTGTGGCCGATGCGTTGAGCCTGATGGCCAACATCGTGATGGCGTGGAATACCTCACAGATGCAGGCGGTCCTGGATCGCTGGTCGAACCGCCGCCAGGTCATTCCACCGGAACTGATCGGGAAGATTGCGCCCACCAGGCTGGAGAGCATCAACTTGCGGGGTGTGTTTCGCTTCCCGGTTGACCGCTATGCTGACCAAATCCTGCCTTCGCGGCCAAATGCATCGATAACTGGCACCAATGGATGAAACCGACCACGGTTTGACGCCACGAATCGCAGATTTGAAAGTGAACAGGAAAGTCAATGAAATCAACGATCTACCAACACCACCTCCGCGCCAGTGCTAGCTTTTCGTACCGTCACTTATTGCACTGAAAACGAGGAGACCCCGATTAGCGCCATCGAGCGCTGCCGCACGTCCGCGCTGGGTGGTCACGTCGAGCAGTGCGACGCCTGCGGGCACCAGCGCATCGCTTTCAACAGTTGCCGCAACAGGCACTGTCCGAAGTGCCAGTCGCTGGTGCGCGCCCAGTGGCTGCAGGACCGGCAGGCCGAACTGCTGCCGGTCGAGTACTTTCACATCGTCTTCACCGTACCGCAGGAGATTGCCGCCATCGCGTACCAGAACAAGGCCGTGGTGTACGACATCCTGTTTCACGCCACCTCTGAGACGCTGCGCACCATCGCCGCCGACCCCAAACATCTCGGAGCCGAGATCGGCTTCATCACCATCCTGCATACCTGGGGCCAGAACTTGCTGCATCACCCGCATCTGCACTGCGTCGTGCCCGGCGGTGGGGTGGCCCCGGACGGCAAGCGCTGGATCGCCTGCCGAGCGGGCTTCTTCCTGCCGGTGCGGGTGCTGTCGCGGCTGTTTCGCCGCCTGTTCCTGACACAGTTGCGCAGCGCCTTCGACAACGGGGAACTGCGCTTCTTCAACGGCCTGGCTGCGCTACAGGATTGCGATGCCTTCGCCAGCTACCTGGCGCCCGCAACCCAGGCCGAGTGGGTGGTCTACGCCAAGCCACCTTTCGGCGGGCCCGAGCAGGTCCTGAACTACCTCGGGCGCTACACCCATCGCGTGGCGATCTCCAACAACCGCCTGGTCGACTTCGCCGATGGCGAGGTGGCCTTTGCGTGGAAGGACTACCGCCACGAATCGCGCCACAAGGTCATGCGCCTGGATGCCCAGGAGTTCGTCCGCCGCTTCCTGCTGCATGTCCTGCCCCCTGGATTCCAGCGCATCCGCCACTATGGGCTCCTGGCCAACCGCTATCGCGAGACCAAGCTCGACCACTGTCGCCAGCTGCTGGCGGCACCCGCACCGGTCGTGGAGTTGCCCGATGCACCGCTGGACTATCGGGACCGCTATCAGCGCCTGACTGGCGTGTCTCTGCGCGACTGCCAGCATTGCGGTCGTGGCCAGATGGTGCGAATCGAATCCTTTCTGCCGGGAACCTTGCCGCGCGGTCCGCCGCCCATCCCCTCATGAACACAAGCCCGGCCTTCACCCCATGCGCTTCCAGATCCGTGTCGCGAAGCGATAGGTGTCCCTTTGCATGCTCACGCCCATCAATGGCGAGAGCCTCTCGCCACGCCCTCGTGGCAGCGCCAATGCACACGCCGCAGCCCCCCGTTCTTCGGTGCCAGCTCAACCCAGCGCTGCAATTTCCTCAGCCTTGCGCACCTGCGCCTCGCGCTTGGACAAGTCGGTGCTGATTCAATCCCCATAGCGCACCACCACCTGGACGGCGGTTTAGTTCAACGGGATCTTTAGCCTACCGGCTGCGGAACAGGCGTCGCGGGGTTGATCAGCGTCTGCGCGCCGCAGCCGCCAGGCTAAAGACTCTCTGCATTATGGAGAGCTTTCCATAAGCAGCGGTTGCTGCTGGTTGCGGGAGCGCCATGACTTCTCGCTCTTTGTACCCAAGCCGCCATCGGAGGGATACGCAGCCTCTGAGGCCCTATGTCCAGTTTTAGATACGGCCGACTTTGGGGAAATGTCGCTACTGCGCTTTGTCTCGAACGACGACGCCCCCAAGGCCCAACAGGTGCTATCGATCTCAAGGCATCCATGGACTATGAGTATCTTTGAACTGGAAGTTGAAAACTGTTTAGCGAAGCGGGTGAAGCCCACCTTCCAGAAGTCTACACCTGTCCTAGCGTCCGCACAGGAACCTTATGGGTAGCGCATATTGATTTCCTCAGGGTTCGCCACATTCAAAAATGCCAGTGCGAAGACCGAGAACGGATACCAACATCTGACCCCCGGTGTTTTAACTTTGTTTGAGGTTTCCCGGGAACGTCAAAGGCTTGAGTTGAGCAGGTTTGAAGAATCCACTTTTATTGAGCGAACACTTTGGGCCTGAATGCTCGCCAAGGCTGCAATCGTTCAAGGTCACGAGCGACCTGAAGCAAAACATCTTCACGCCCCATTCCCGCCACCATTTGAATGGGGACGGGCATCTCGTCATGCATGCCTGCTGGCAAGGTTAGCGCTGGCAGTCCGGTCATGTTGAACTGCGCCGTGAAAGGAATCGCATCGAAGAGCCGGTCGTACCAGCCATGAGCGTCGAGACTCGCATCGTTTTGATCCAGGTACCCAAGGGGCAGTGGCGTGCGTTTCAAGGCGGGCATCAAGATGATGTCGTAGCGCGTGAGAAATACGCCGAGACTTCGGGACATGGTGTTCATCACGGCAAACACATCCTCGATGTCCATCGCCGTCAATGCGTTGCCCGCCTGCGCGCAGGCCAGCGTCACTGCCTCAAGCACATCTGGCCCAGGTTCACGGCCCATAGCGGCTTTCAACCCATTGACCCCCACCGCAAGGAAAGACATCCACGCCGAAAAATTCGCGCGCATGAAAGCATCAACGTCATAGACAGGCGCCGTTTCCTCAATCACATGCCCCTGGGCCTCCAACAAGCGGGCGGTGCGCTGCAGCGCCTCGTCGATTTGCCGCTCCACCGCCGGCGCCTTGGGCCACTGCCGCACCAACGCTACTTTCAGTGGCCGGGTGTCGGAAGCAATCGCGCGCACGTAGGACTGGGTTGGCAAGGCGATGCCTTGGGTCGCGCCGATGTCGGGGCCTGCGACAGCATCGAGCAATGCCGCGCAATCGCGTACCGTTCGGGTCACGGCGAATTCGCAGGCCATACCGAGCACTAGCATCCCGTGGTAAGGGCCAAGAGGCGTTCGGCCCCGAGATGGTTTCAATCCGATCAGGCCGCAAGAGGCCGCTGGAATCCGTATGGAACCTGCGGCATCGTTGGCATGCGCCACGGGCACAATGCCAGCCGCTACAGCGGCCGCTGAACCCCCTGAAGAGCCGCCAGAAGAGCGATCGAGGTTGTAGGGGTTGCGGGTGGGCCCGTGAAGAACCGACTCGGTGGTGGCGTTGAAGCCGAACTCGGGCGTTGCTGTGATCCCGATGGTGTTGAGGCCCGCCTTGCGAAAGCGCGTGAACAGTTCACTGTCTGCCGGAGGAATGAACTCGCCCTTGGCCAGCATGCGGGTGCCCATCATTTGCGGCACGCCGCCTACCGCCAGAACCTGGTCCTTGACCAAAAATGGCACGCCAGCAAAAGCGCCCTCGCTGTCGCCCATCACTGGAGGGTCCAGCCTGCGGACAACGGCATTGATTGAACCGTTTACCGAATCGATTGCGCGGTTGGCACAGTCGGTGAGTTCTGCTCCGCTCACTTCTCCGGCTCTGACCAAATCGGCCAATCCAGTGGCGTCATGTGCGCTGTAGTCCTTCAAGTCCATGTCTCAAGCTCCTTATTTATGTCCTGTCACTTCAGGGCAAAGAGAGCTTGCAGCAAAGCGTCAATCTTTTGAATGATGCAAATGACCTATGGTGGCGAAGATCGGTCGGGGCTGGCCGAAGCAAGGACGGAGGCCAGCGTCGCTCGGTTGTGGACGCCCAGCTTGTCGTAGATTTGGCTCGTCTGATTGCGCACCGTAGCCGGGGAAATACCCAGATGGCGCGCGACGTGTTTATGGCTGAGGCCTTGGGTCAAGAGTGCTGCCACTTCCGCTTCGCGCGGGCTTAACCGACTGACCGGTGACAGGGGTCTGACGTGCACTCTCCGAAGTCCAGCGCCGTCGTCGACTTTGGCTGGCTTCGCGGTGATGACCAGTCCCAAATCATCAGCCACGAGTCGACCGGTGCGCGTCAGTGCCGTTCGGATGGCTGCCTGCAACTTATCGCGGACGGGGCCCTCAGCATCCATTCCCAAGGCAAGCAACCCGGCACCGCCAAAGACGCAGTGCCCGGCAGCGGAGACCAGCAGCTCAACACCCTCACCGCTAGTCGCGGCAGTCACGTCTGCCCGTTGGCGGATTTGTCGGTCCAACACCTCAACCGATGCGTACAGAAAATCGCGTTCTCCGTTGTGCCAGCGGCGCACGGACGATCCCCCATGGCGCAAACAGGCCAAGAACAATGAGCCTTGATGATCCGTTCGTATCTGGGTGGCTGTGGCGATGGACCCGATGCCATACCGATCCACCATCGCCATCATCCCGTCCGTCTGCACGGCTTGACTTCGCAGGTACGTGGCAACTCGTCTCGGGGCCTTGCGAATCTGATCAAGCAACAGATCTTCGTGGCTCATCGCCTGCCATGTTTGATAGAAGTCACCCGGCAGGTTCAGCGCAGCCGTGCCATGCATCACCGGGCCGGTATTGCTTGAGTTTGACGGCACGCCATTGCCCGCGCTTGAAGTCTCCCAGCCCAGGAACCCATACCAGGCCGAATCAAAGCCCAGCACCTTAGCCAGCCGCCTCACGCACCCATCCAGAGCAGAAAGCGGGGGCATTTCCTCTAGAAGTCGATCGACATCATTGAGGTAGGTCGAAAAGGTTCGAATGCTGCAGGTCAACAGCTGGCCCCCGTTGCTTAAGAATGGAAAGGAGTAGCACGCGTATCAATGTACTGGACTTCAACCGCTTCTGTAGACAATTATCATCTTCCAGTTCGAAGTTGTGACGTCTCCCCCATATCCGGACACTTTCAAACTGGAGTTGGACGGCTTCCGGCTTGTTGACCCGACCTCTTTTTGACGTACTCACTCGGGGTCAGGTCTGGGCGATGACAACATCTGACATTGGCAGGGCAACGCATGGCAGGCAATAGCCCATCGCTGATGAGTGGCCGCTGCCGAATTTACAGCGGTTGGGCGCCTCGCAGGATGACGAATGGCAGGTTTCGGCGGCGACTGTCATTGGGCTGCAAAACCTGACCGGCTGCAGTCAGCCTTTATGTACAGCTGTGCATAATGCAGAGAGTCTTTAGCCTGGCGGCTGCGGCGCGCAGACGCTGATCAACCCCGCGACGCCTGTTCCGCAGCCGGTAGGCTAAAGATCCCGTTGAACTAAACCGCCGTCCAGGTGGTGGTGCGCTATGGGGATTGAATCAGCACCGACTTGTCCAAGCGCGAGGCGCAGGTGCGCAAGGCTGAGGAAATTGCAGCGCTGGGTTGAGCTGGCACCGAAGAACGGGGGGCTGCGGCGTGTGCATTGGCGCTGCCACGAGGGCGTGGCGAGAGGCTCTCGCCATTGATGGGCGTGAGCATGCAAAGGGACACCTATCGCTTCGCGACACGGATCTGGAAGCGCATGGGGTGAAGGCCGGGCTTGTGTTCATGAGGGGATGGGCGGCGGACCGCGCGGCAAGGTTCCCGGCAGAAAGGATTCGATTCGCACCATCTGGCCACGACCGCAATGCTGGCAGTCGCGCAGAGACACGCCAGTCAGGCGCTGATAGCGGTCCCGATAGTCCAGCGGTGCATCGGGCAACTCCACGACCGGTGCGGGTGCCGCCAGCAGCTGGCGACAGTGGTCGAGCTTGGTCTCGCGATAGCGGTTGGCCAGGAGCCCATAGTGGCGGATGCGCTGGAATCCAGGGGGCAGGACATGCAGCAGGAAGCGGCGGACGAACTCCTGGGCATCCAGGCGCATGACCTTGTGGCGCGATTCGTGGCGGTAGTCCTTCCACGCAAAGGCCACCTCGCCATCGGCGAAGTCGACCAGGCGGTTGTTGGAGATCGCCACGCGATGGGTGTAGCGCCCGAGGTAGTTCAGGACCTGCTCGGGCCCGCCGAAAGGTGGCTTGGCGTAGACCACCCACTCGGCCTGGGTTGCGGGCGCCAGGTAGCTGGCGAAGGCATCGCAATCCTGTAGCGCAGCCAGGCCGTTGAAGAAGCGCAGTTCCCCGTTGTCGAAGGCGCTGCGCAACTGTGTCAGGAACAGGCGGCGAAACAGCCGCGACAGCACCCGCACCGGCAGGAAGAAGCCCGCTCGGCAGGCGATCCAGCGCTTGCCGTCCGGGGCCACCCCACCGCCGGGCACGACGCAGTGCAGATGCGGGTGATGCAGCAAGTTCTGGCCCCAGGTATGCAGGATGGTGATGAAGCCGATCTCGGCTCCGAGATGTTTGGGGTCGGCGGCGATGGTGCGCAGCGTCTCAGAGGTGGCGTGAAACAGGATGTCGTACACCACGGCCTTGTTCTGGTACGCGATGGCGGCAATCTCCTGCGGTACGGTGAAGACGATGTGAAAGTACTCGACCGGCAGCAGTTCGGCCTGCCGGTCCTGCAGCCACTGGGCGCGCACCAGCGACTGGCACTTCGGACAGTGCCTGTTGCGGCAACTGTTGAAAGCGATGCGCTGGTGCCCGCAGGCGTCGCACTGCTCGACGTGACCACCCAGCGCGGACGTGCGGCAGCGCTCGATGGCGCTAATCGGGGTCTCCTCGTTTTCAGTGCAATAAGTGACGGTACGAAAAGCTAGCACTGGCGCGGAGGTGGTGTTGGTAGATCGTTGATTTCATTGACTTTCCTGTTCACTTTCAAATCTGCGATTCGTGGCGTCAAACCGTGGTCGGTTTCATCCATTGGTGCCAGTTATCGATGCATTTGGCCGCGAAGGCAGGATTTGGTCAGCATAGCGGTCAACCGGGAAGCGAAACACACCCCGCAAGTTGATGCTCTCCAGCCTGGTGGGCGCAATCTTCCCGATCAGTTCCGGTGGAATGACCTGGCGGCGGTTCGACCAGCGATCCAGGACCGCCTGCATCTGTGAGGTATTCCACGCCATCACGATGTTGGCCATCAGGCTCAACGCATCGGCCACAGCCTGCATTTCATCGACACGTTTGGCCTGCGCCGGGCTGATCCGGCCGGTATAAATGGCGCGCTTGAGGGCGTTAACAGCCTCGCCCCGATTGAGCACCCGGCGCAACTCGTTCCTGAAAGCGTCCTTGACAAAGTAGTCAGCCAAAAACGCCGTACGCAGCAACCGCCCCAATTGCACGCCAGCCTCATAGATTGGATCGCCCTGGGCGGCAGAACCGAACCGCGCAAGAGCTGCCACCGCACTGGCATGTCCGCTCATGACCGAGGCTGCCAGGTGCACCAGACTATCCCAATGCTTTTCGATCAAAGCGACGTCGACATTGGCTTCGCACACCGCAGCGATTTCTGCGGGCACTTTGGTGCCGCGTGGCACAAAGAGGTGGCGCTGTTTGAGTTCCTTCAACCGCGGGCAAAGATCAAAACCAAGCAAACGGGCATGTGACATGGCAAAGTCGGTGTAGCCATGGGTATCCACAGCAAGCTGGCTGGTCTCCAGCTTTTCTTGGCGGATGACACCTTCAATGGCCACGCCCGCCTGGCGCTCATTGAGCACAAAGGGCTGCGCATGGAAGATGCCCCACCGGTCTTTTACATGGGAGTAGATTCCAATGGAAGGTGTGTTGCGCCGAGGATCAAGCCGGGCTTGCCACACCCGTTTGGTGGTCTCCATGGTCATCATGTCAGAAGATGCCAAATCGGACCGCCCCCAGGTGGCGGCAATCGGGTGTCGCTGCATGAATTCCAGCACAGCCTGGCAGGCCTGGCTCAGACGCCGTTCGTCCCGCGCCCAGCGCATGGCCTGGCGAATGCTGGTGGCAGACAATTGCGGAATCATGCGCGCGCATTCGACCGCAGTCAGACTGGTGCCGTGGGCCATGATGCCGGCATAGACCATCAGCAGCTCGTCGGTAGAGCGCGGCTCACGTCCGAGCATGATCCAGCTAAAGCGCACCTGGGCGTCAACGGCCAGAATCACTTCCGGCAATTGAACCTCACCGATGCGGTGATCCAAAGCCGCGCGCAGCTTGGTCACTTCTGGGTCTTCGTCCTCTGCGGGCAATGGCGACAAATGGAGTTCATCATCCACGCGCAGTACGCCACTGCGGGCTGCAGCGGCCACCGCATCGACACCGGCAGTTACTCTGGCCAGCAAAGGCTTCAAGAAAGTGGCAGCCTTGCTGGGTAACGATAGACGGGCATAGTGTTTCTTGGACTCTGCCTGCCAACGCTCGTCCGTGAAGAACAAGCGCGCACGACCCCGAAAGCTCAGGCTGTGCTCAATCCAGACCGAGCCATTGCGCACCGCGCGGCGCAGGGCAAACAGGGTGGCCACCTCCAACGCCTGAAACGCCCGTTCCCGGTCTGGGCTGGAGATCGAAACCTGCCAGATCATTCCCAGACTTGGTGCCACCACTTCAACTGGCAGCTTTCTGGATCCTTTGAGATATAAAGCTTGCAGCTTGGCAAGGTACTCGATGGCAGGATGCTCGCCGGTGGCCTGCCAGGGCAGCTTTGCAATGGCGACGAGCAACGACCGCACGGGGCGAATTCCATCAATCAATCCCTCGCGGACCAGGGAGGCCCTGCTCGGTGGTTTGCGTTTCTGGGTTTCGGTGATCAAGGCTTCAAGACGGGCACGCAACTCAGCATCTGGCACCGCACCTTGCGCGCTCAAGGCAACAAGTTCGCCGAGCAGCGTTTTGTACATTGCGGCCCAATTGACGGTAGCGGGGACATCGGCGGCAGCCTGACGCCACAGATCGGCGATCCGGCGCTGCACCATAAGGATCAACTGGTCTGTGGTGGTGAACAGGCAATACCGAAGAAAGCATGCGACCTCCACGGTGCGCGCTGGCTCTTTGATCTTGGCTCCGGCTGAGGGCGGCCTGGAGACAAGTCGGCGCGCGTAGCGGCGCAAGATGAGATCGGGGATGTCTGCCAGGTGCTTATGAACGTCCAGCGTGTAAAGCAGGTCGATGCGCTCCAGTACCTCGCTGATTTGGCGGGTTGAGTGTTTCGCCGGTGCAGCCCATAGCCAACTCTGCTGGGTTTGTCCATCTGGGCGCAGCTCTGAAACTGAGGCTCGCCAGCGATCAAGTGTTGCTGGATCAACGCTGGCGGCGATGGCGGTGCCTGTTTCAACTTCAAGCTGGGCAAGTGCCGCCGCAATCAGTGTCCGAATTGCCCGCTCGTGCACGATCACCAGCTTGTTCTTGTACAGCCATTGACGCGCCCGCACGAGTAGCTGATCGCGGTCGGCGCAGCGCGCCACTTCGTCGCGCAGTTCACGTACCAGTGAGCGGCGCTGGTGCTCGCTCATCCACTGGAATCCAAGGACCGTGCAGGCTACTTGTTGGTGATCGAATAGCGTGCGCCCGCGTTCATACATGGCTCTCAGCGAGGCGACTTCTGGTGCTGCAATGCCAAGCTCGTTGCCAAGGTGGCGCCACAAGGCTACTGGAATTACCCGAAAGGCACCGAGCAAACGCCCACTCATGCGCAGGAAACCAATATGGAGCGCCAGACCAAGCTTGTGGGAATCACCTCGGCGTGCATTGATTGCGTCGCGCTCGGCACCATCGAAGGTGAAAAATGCCTTCATCTCGAAGTCGCTGATATCGCGGGGGAGCCCACGCATCCCCAAAAACGTTGTGTGCCAACCCTGCATCGTGAACCTCAAAAGTGGGAGGCCACCATACCCGTTTACAAAGCGAACAGGAAAGTCAATGAAATCAACGGTCTACCCAGACCACCCCCGCGCCAGTGCTAGCTTTGCGTACCGTCACTTATTGCACTGAAAACGAGGAGACCCCAGCTCCGGGTTCTTGGCCAGCAAGTTTTCCTTGCGGAGACGCTTGCGGCCAGACCAGAGGTGGATGTCCAGAGAGACACAGACGATGCCGTTGGCTTGCGTCTGTTTGATGTTGAGAACGGCGGGTGCGTTCATGTGGGTACTCCAAAAGAGGAGCGGGAACCCACTACCCCTTGCGGGAATGTGAATTCCCGCTGGGGTTGACAGTTAAATGCAAGCGCTAAGACCTGCGGACGGAAGAACCGAACGAGCCGATCTTAGGGGAAGGACTCGGGCCCCGCAATCGAACCGGACCAGGCCTGTGGCAACATAAAGCCACGTCGCCCTACCCCGCCCAAGCACACCACCTGGTTACTCCACCATGCCCGCAACGCACGCACTGAGCCTCACCCTTCACATCGACCGCCTGGCCAAGGGGCACTATCAGGGGTCATCTCAGAAAACGGAAAATAAAGCACGCTAAGCCGGTTGCAACGGTCGTAGCGGCCTGAACTTGCCCGCGCCGATCTTTGCGCTGCTGCGCCAGAGGTAATCGCCGGTCAGGTTGATGTGCTCCCAGCCGAGCGGCGACAGGTATTGCAATAGCGTGTCATCGACAGCATGCCCGTTGCCACGCAACGCATGTGCTGCGCGCTCCAAATAGACCGTGTTCCACAACACGACGGCCGCCGTGACCAGGTTGAGGCCGCTGGCCCGGTAGCGCTGCTGCTCGAAGCTGCGGTCGCGGATTTCGCCCAGCCGATTGAAGAATACGGCGCGGGCCAGCGCGTTGCGCGCTTCGCCCTTGTTGAGTCCGGCGTGGACGCGGCGGCGCAGCTCCACGCTTTGCAACCAGTCCAGGATGAACAGCGTGCGTTCGATGCGCCCCAGCTCGCGCAGGGCGACGGCTAAGCCGTTCTGGCGCGGATAGCTGCCGAGTTTCCGAAGCATCAGCGAGGCTGTCACCGTGCCCTGCTTGATCGAGGTGGCCAGCCGCAGAATTTCATCCCAGTGGGCACGAATAGCCTTGATGTTCAGCCTGTCGCTGCTAATCATCGGTTTGAGCGCGTCATAGGCGGTATCCCCCTTGGGGATGAACAGCTTGGTGTCGCCCAGGTCACGGATGCGCGGCGCAAAGCGGAAGCCCAGGAGATGCATCAGGGCAAAGACGTGATCGGTGAAGCCTGCCGTGTCGGTGTAGTGTTCCTCGATGCGCAGGTCGGACTCGTGGTACAGCAGGCCGTCAAGTACATAGGTCGAGTCGCGCACGCCGACATTGACCACCTTGGTGTGGAACGGCGCGTACTGGTCGGATATATGGGTGTAGAAGGTTCGCCCAGGGCTGCTGCCATATTTCGGGTTGATGTGACCGGTACTCTCGGCCTTGCTCCCGGTTCGGAAGTTCTGGCCGTCCGACGATGACGTGGTGCCGTCGCCCCAGTGTTCGGCGAAGGGATGCCGGAATTGGGCGTTCACCAACTCGGCCAGCGCTGTCGAATAGGTTTCGTCGCGGGTATGCCAGGCTTGTAGCCAGGCGAGCTTGGCGTAGGTCGTGCCGGGGCAGGACTCGGCCATCTTGGTCAGGCCCAGGTTGATCGCGTCGGCCAGGATGGTGGTCAACAGCAGATTTTTGTCCTTGGCCAGATCGCCCGATTTCAGGTGCGTGAAGTGGCGGGTGAAGCCCGTCCACTCATCGACTTCGAGCAGCAGTTCGGTGATCTTGACGTGTGGCAGGATCATGGCTGTCTGGTCGATCAGCGCCTGCGCGGTGTCGGGTACCGCCGCATCCAGCGGCGTGATCTTCAGGCCCGACTCGGTGATGATCGCATTCGGCAGGTCGTTGGCCGCTGCCATGCGGTTGACCGTGGCAAGCTGCGCTTCAAGCAGCGTCAGGCGGTCGTGCAGGTACTGGTCGCAGTCGGTGGCCACGGCCAGCGGCAATGCGCTGGACTGCTTGAGGCTGGCGAACTTCGCGGGCGGCACCAGGTAGTCCTCGAAGTCCTTGAACTGGCGCGATCCCTGCACCCAGATGTCGCCCGAGCGCAGCGAGTTCTTCAGCTCGGACAGCGCGCACAGCTCGTAGTAGCGCCGGTCGATACCCGCGTCAGTCATCACCAGCTTCTGCCAGCGCGGCTTGATGAAGTCGGTCGGGGCATCGGCAGGCACTTTGCGGGCGTTGTCGGTGTTCATGCCGCGCAGCACCTCGATGGCGTCCAGCACGTCCTTGGCGGCGGGCGCGGCTCGCAGCTTGAGCACGTCGAGGAATTCCGGCGCGTAGCGGCGCAAGGTGGCGTAGCTCTCGCCGATACGGTGCAGGAAATCGAAGTCATCGGGCTGCGCGAGCTTTTGCGCCTCAGTGACGCTCTCGGCGAAGGCATCCCAGGACATGACGGCCTCGATGGCAGCGAACGGGTCGCGGCCCGACTGCTTGGCGTCGATCAGCGCCTGCCCAATGCGCCCGTACAGGCGCACCTTGGCGTTGATAGCCTTGCCGGATGCCTGGAACTGCTGCTGATGTTTGTTTTTGGCGGCGTTGAACAGCTTGCCCAGGATGCGGTCGTGCAGGTCGATGATTTCGTCGGTGACCGTAGCCATGCCCTCGATGGCCAGCGCCACGAGAGTGGCGTAGCGCCGTTGCGGCTCGAACTTGGACAGGTCGGCAGGCGTCATCTGGCCGCCCTCACGGGCGATCTTGAGCAAGCGATTCTGGTGAACCAACCGCTCGCTGCCGGGCGGCAGATCGAGCGCCTACCAGGCTTTGAGGCGCTCAATGTGTTCGAGCATGTGGCGCGAGTTCGGTTTGGCGGGCGACTGGCGCAGCCAGGCCAGCCAGGTCGTCTTGCCGTTGTCGCGGCGTTTCAGCAAATCGTCGAGGCGATGCCTGTGCCCGTTCGACAATGGTTCGGACAGCGCTTCGTAGATACGCCGGTTGGCGCGGGTAATGGCCTCGGCACTGGCGCGCTCAATGGCGTTGAGTGCGGGCAGGATGATCGACTGCCGCCGCAGATGCTCAATCAGTGCACTGGCCAGCACGATGCCTTTGTCGGTTTGCATGGCCAGCTCGGTCAGCGTGTGCACGGCCTGCCGGTAGTGGCTCATCGTGAACGGCTGGAAGCCGAACACCGTTTGCAGTTCGACCAGGTGCTCGCGCCGGGTCTGCTCCCGCTGCCCGTAGTCGTCCCAGCTTTCGACGCCGACCTTGAGCTGGTCGGCGACCAGTTTCAGTAGGGGCAAAGACGGCGCCTGATCGACACCAAGGAAGATTCCGGGAAAGCGCAGGTAGCAGAGCTGGACGGCAAAGCCCAAGCGATTCGCAGGCCCGCGCCGCTGCCGGATAATGGAGAGATCGGTATCGCTGAACGTGTAATGTCGAATTAGGTCGTCCTTGGTGTCCGGCAACGCCAGCAGGCTTTCCCGCTCGGCGGCGGACAGTATGGAACGACGAGGCATATTTATTGATCCAATCTCAAGTATTGATACAGGGTCTCCCGGCTGACACCAAATTCACGTGCCAGCTTCGCTTTTTGTTCGCCGGCGGCGGCCCGCTGCCGCAGCTCGGCTACCTGTTCTGGCGACAGCGCTTTCTTGCGGCCCCGGTAGGCTCCGCGCTGTCTGGCGAGCGCGATGCCTTCCCTCTGCCGCTCGCGGATCAAGGCCCGCTCGAATTCGGCGAACGCCCCCATGACCGACAGCATCAGGTTCGCCATCGGTGAATCCTCGCCGGTGAAGGTCAGGCTTTCCTTGACGAACTCGATGCGCACGCCGCGCTTGGTCAGCTTTTGTACGAGGCGGCGCAAGTCATCGAGGTTGCGCGCCAAGCGATCCATGCTGTGAACCACCACGGTGTCGCCTTCGCGCACGAAGGCCAGCAGCGAATCAAGCTCGGGCCGCTGGGTGTCCTTGCCCGACGCCTTGTCGGTGAACACCCTGCCGACTTCGACATGCTCCAGTTGCCGCTCCGGGTTCTGGTCGAAGCTGCTGACCCGGACGTAGCCGATGCGTTGACCCTGCAAGATACCTCCAAATACGAAAGTGTCAGGAAGAAATCTATGACCTTTCGCCGCAGGTGTCAAGAAACACAAAAGTTAACTCTATTCTGACGTTGCTGGGTGGCTTCTCCTGACATCAGGATAGGGTATAGATCAGGTTGACGCCCCAACTCTGGGTTTCGGCTCCCGGCCAGGAGCGGCCGACCGTCAAACGGGTAAGCAGTCGCTCAACGTTTGACGTGAGGGGCCGCCGTAGCGGCGAAGCCGCGAAGGGAACCCGCAAGCGCAGCTTGTGGGCGGTCCCTCTCGACGGAATGGTTAGATGCGACCGTTTTAGTGAACACTTGCCTTAGATAGCAAGTTGAGCACAGCAACGCCGCTGATAATGAAGCCGACACCAACAAATCCCCACATATCTAGTTTTTGACCATGCAAAACCCATGCAATCGCAGTGACCAAGACGATCCCGAGGCCCGACCAAACTGCGTAGGCGATTCCAACAGGAATCGATTTGAGTGTCAGCGACAGGAAATAAAAAGCAGCAGCGTATCCCGCTACGACGATAAAAGACGGTACTAACCTAGTAAAGCCCTCACTAGACTTGAGCGCAGAGGTTGCAATGACCTCAGAAATAATGGCCGTAGCCAGAAATAACCAATTTTTCAAAATATTTCTCCATGGAGTTCCGCGAAGAAATTTTAGGTTCGATTTAAGAAAACAAACAGTCTTGTTGCTGGCCGAAATTTGTGCGCACAGCAAAGCATCTAACTTATGGTTTATCTGACCAAACACCGGATACCCACAACCGTGGTCGTTAAACAATGTCGCACGGCACCCAAAAAAAGTGTTTGAAATCAATTCTGTAAAGCATCATACTGGATGCATGAACAGGTATAACAGAAATGACAAACCTGACTGGGTCCCTCCCCGATCCATCAAGCTGCTCGATCAGGTGCGCGAACGGGTTCGCTACCTGCATTACAGCCTACAGACCGAGAAGGCTTATGTCTACTGGGCCAAGGCATTTGTGTTGTGGACGGCCCGCAGCCATGGTGGGTTTCGACATCCGCGCGAAATGGGGCAAGCTGAAGTCGAGGGTTTTCTGACCATGCTCGCCACCGAGAAGCAAGTGGCGCCGGCCACCCACCGGCAGGCGCTCAACGTGTTGGCGCCGATTCAAAATTGAGCCACCGTGCCGATTGAATTTTGAGCCAGGGCTAATGGCCAACCTGTGAAGGTCGGCTGTGGATAAGTGTAGTGCCTTGGGTCGGTTTTGGTCTCCTTGGTGATCGAGCTCGGTGGTCGTCCGTTGAGGGTAAGCCGCGCAGGGCGAAGCCCGTAGCGGCTTGCCCTTGAACCGCTCAGAACGGCTCAGCCTTCTTGGCCTGTTCGCGTGCCTTGATGCGTTTCTTGGCCACGGCTGTGCTGTGCATGAACCTGTGGGACTCGTTGCCCGTCTCGACGATGTGGCAGTGGTGCGTGAGTCGATCCAGCAGTGCCGTGGTCATCTTGGCATCGCCGAACACGCTGGACCATTCCTTGAAGTCCAGGTTGGTGGTGATCATCACGCTGGTCTGCTCGTAGAGCTTGCTCAGCAGGTGGAACAGCAAGGCGCCGCCTGCCTGGCTGAAGGGCAGGTAGCCCAGCTCATCAAGGATGACCAGGTCCATGCGCTGCAAGCTCGCTGCGATGCGGCCTGCCTTGCCTTGGGCCTTCTCCTGCTCCAGTGCGTTGACCAGGTCCACCGTGGAGTAAAACCGCACGCGTGAGCCATGGCGCGTGATGCCCGCCACGCCGATGGCCGTGGCCAGATGCGTCTTGCCCGTGCCGGGGCCACCCACCAGCACCACGTTGTGCGCCTGCTCGGTGAACGCCATGCTGGGGTCTCCTCGTTTTCAGTGCAATAAGTGACGGTACGCAAAGCTAGCACTGGCGCGGGGGTGGTCTGGGTAGACCGTTGATTTCATTGACTTTCCTGTTCGCTTTGTAAACGGGTATGGTGGCCTCCCACTTTTGAGGTTCACGATGCAGGGTTGGCACACAACGTTTTTGGGGATGCGTGGGCTCCCCCGCGATATCAGCGACTTCGAGATGAAGGCATTTTTCACCTTCGATGGTGCCGAGCGCGACGCAATCAATGCACGCCGAGGTGATTCCCACAAGCTTGGTCTGGCGCTCCATATTGGTTTCCTGCGCATGAGTGGGCGTTTGCTCGGTGCCTTTCGGGTAATTCCAGTAGCCTTGTGGCGCCACCTTGGCAACGAGCTTGGCATTGCAGCACCAGAAGTCGCCTCGCTGAGAGCCATGTATGAACGCGGGCGCACGCTATTCGATCACCAACAAGTAGCCTGCACGGTCCTTGGATTCCAGTGGATGAGCGAGCACCAGCGCCGCTCACTGGTACGTGAACTGCGCGACGAAGTGGCGCGCTGCGCCGACCGCGATCAGCTACTCGTGCGGGCGCGTCAATGGCTGTACAAGAACAAGCTGGTGATCGTGCACGAGCGGGCAATTCGGACACTGATTGCGGCGGCACTTGCCCAGCTTGAAGTTGAAACAGGCACCGCCATCGCCGCCAGCGTTGATCCAGCAACACTTGATCGCTGGCGAGCCTCAGTTTCAGAGCTGCGCCCAGATGGACAAACCCAGCAGAGTTGGCTATGGGCTGCACCGGCGAAACACTCAACCCGCCAAATCAGCGAGGTACTGGAGCGCATCGACCTGCTTTACACGCTGGACGTTCATAAGCACCTGGCAGACATCCCCGATCTCATCTTGCGCCGCTACGCGCGCCGACTTGTCTCCAGGCCGCCCTCAGCCGGAGCCAAGATCAAAGAGCCAGCGCGCACCGTGGAGGTCGCATGCTTTCTTCGGTATTGCCTGTTCACCACCACAGACCAGTTGATCCTTATGGTGCAGCGCCGGATCGCCGATCTGTGGCGTCAGGCTGCCGCCGATGTCCCCGCTACCGTCAATTGGGCCGCAATGTACAAAACGCTGCTCGGCGAACTTGTTGCCTTGAGCGCGCAAGGTGCGGTGCCAGATGCTGAGTTGCGTGCCCGTCTTGAAGCCTTGATCACCGAAACCCAGAAACGCAAACCACCGAGCAGGGCCTCCCTGGTCCGCGAGGGATTGATTGATGGAATTCGCCCCGTGCGGTCGTTGCTCGTCGCCATTGCAAAGCTGCCCTGGCAGGCCACCGGCGAGCATCCTGCCATCGAGTACCTTGCCAAGCTGCAAGCTTTATATCTCAAAGGATCCAGAAAGCTGCCAGTTGAAGTGGTGGCACCAAGTCTGGGAATGATCTGGCAGGTTTCGATCTCCAGCCCAGACCGGGAACGGGCGTTTCAGGCGTTGGAGGTGGCCACCCTGTTTGCCCTGCGCCGCGCGGTGCGCAATGGCTCGGTCTGGATTGAGCACAGCCTGAGCTTTCGGGGTCGTGCGCGCTTGTTCTTCACGGACGAGCGTTGGCAGGCAGAGTCCAAGAAACACTATGCCCGTCTATCGTTACCCAGCAAGGCTGCCACTTTCTTGAAGCCTTTGCTGGCCAGAGTAACTGCCGGTGTCGATGCGGTGGCCGCTGCAGCCCGCAGTGGCGTACTGCGCGTGGATGATGAACTCCATTTGTCGCCATTGCCCGCAGAGGACGAAGACCCAGAAGTGACCAAGCTGCGCGCGGCTTTGGATCACCGCATCGGTGAGGTTCAATTGCCGGAAGTGATTCTGGCCGTTGACGCCCAGGTGCGCTTTAGCTGGATCATGCTCGGACGTGAGCCGCGCTCTACCGACGAGCTGCTGATGGTCTATGCCGGCATCATGGCCCACGGCACCAGTCTGACTGCGGTCGAATGCGCGCGCATGATTCCGCAATTGTCTGCCACCAGCATTCGCCAGGCCATGCGCTGGGCGCGGGACGAACGGCGTCTGAGCCAGGCCTGCCAGGCTGTGCTGGAATTCATGCAGCGACACCCGATTGCCGCCACCTGGGGGCGGTCCGATTTGGCATCTTCTGACATGATGACCATGGAGACCACCAAACGGGTGTGGCAAGCCCGGCTTGATCCTCGGCGCAACACACCTTCCATTGGAATCTACTCCCATGTAAAAGACCGGTGGGGCATCTTCCATGCGCAGCCCTTTGTGCTCAATGAGCGCCAGGCGGGCGTGGCCATTGAAGGTGTCATCCGCCAAGAAAAGCTGGAGACCAGCCAGCTTGCTGTGGATACCCATGGCTACACCGACTTTGCCATGTCACATGCCCGTTTGCTTGGTTTTGATCTTTGCCCGCGGTTGAAGGAACTCAAACAGCGCCACCTCTTTGTGCCACGCGGCACCAAAGTGCCCGCAGAAATCGCTGCGGTGTGCGAAGCCAATGTCGACGTCGCTTTGATCGAAAAGCATTGGGATAGTCTGGTGCACCTGGCAGCCTCGGTCATGAGCGGACATGCCAGTGCGGTGGCAGCTCTTGCGCGGTTCGGTTCTGCCGCCCAGGGCGATCCAATCTATGAGGCTGGCGTGCAATTGGGGCGGTTGCTGCGTACGGCGTTTTTGGCTGACTACTTTGTCAAGGACGCTTTCAGGAACGAGTTGCGCCGGGTGCTCAATCGGGGCGAGGCTGTTAACGCCCTCAAGCGCGCCATTTATACCGGCCGGATCAGCCCGGCGCAGGCCAAACGTGTCGATGAAATGCAGGCTGTGGCCGATGCGTTGAGCCTGATGGCCAACATCGTGATGGCGTGGAATACCTCACAGATGCAGGCGGTCCTGGATCGCTGGTCGAACCGCCGCCAGGTCATTCCACCGGAACTGATCGGGAAGATTGCGCCCACCAGGCTGGAGAGCATCAACTTGCGGGGTGTGTTTCGCTTCCCGGTTGACCGCTATGCTGACCAAATCCTGCCTTCGCGGCCAAATGCATCGATAACTGGCACCAATGGATGAAACCGACCACGGTTTGACGCCACGAATCGCAGATTTGAAAGTGAACAGGAAAGTCAATGAAATCAACGATCTACCAACACCACCTCCGCGCCAGTGCTAGCTTTTCGTACCGTCACTTATTGCACTGAAAACGAGGAGACCCCTAGTTGTAGCGAATGGTGTGCAGTCGCGCCGAGCGATGTTCAGTCTGATTCAGCGATGGAAATCACACCAGGTCTGCCGAAGATCCACCCGCGCCCTGTGGGCGGCTTGTGGACAAATCGGCTCACCGTGACACTTGGGGGGCGTTCATTGACACTTGGGGGGCAGAGTACCCCGGCGCACTGCAGACACTTGAGGGGCAAACGTCGGTTTTCAGCCTAGCCAGGCGTGGCCAAGTGCCTGCAAGCGCTCGCCGCGGTCAAGTTATGCACAGGAACTGTGCATAAGCCTGTGGAAAAGCCCGATTTCTATAGACACTTGAGGGGCGCAACCCTAGACACTTGGGGGGCGGCTTCGTTGACACTTGTGGGGCCAACTACAGACATTTGAGGGGCGCACCCTAGACACTTGAGGGGCAGCGGTTTTGCTTTTTTCTTGGCGTATCAACGACTTACGGCATGTTTTCCGATGCGCTAACCGCTTTATAACCACTTTTTAAACCAAATTTTATAAACCGTAGTTATTAACCTGCGTGCTTAAAAAGCACGCGCCGAAGGGGGGAGACCCCCCTTCTCGATCCCACCCGGCCGCAAGCGGCCTCCCATCCCCCCAGGGGCTGCGCCCCTCGGCCTTCGGCCTCACCTGCATTCGAGCTGCGCCTAACGGCGCAGAGGGCTACCAAACAGGCGCAAGCGCCTGCAACAGCCCTAATTTCGTCTCTAGGTCGCTGCGCTATGCCCAAAGGGGCTGCGCCCCTCTGGACTCCTGCAACTCTCCATGCAGCTCAACCATCGCGGCCACGATGGAAGGACCGCGCAGCGCAACGGACGCAAGGTTTTACTCCAAGGGGAAAAGGGCCGGCGACCGTTAGCCGGATTGCTGGGAGAAGTGGCCCCTCAAGTGTCAAAGAAACGCGGGTACGGGTTGACGGAATAGGGCATTTTGCCCTATAATTGATGGCAAGGCCGGGCGCTTCGCCCAGGTCAACAACCGGAGCATTTCCGATGAGCAAGACTTTGAAAGTGGCCGCCTTTCGTGCCGAAGCCGATCACCTGTTTCGACTGGCGAACGTCGATTACCACGCCTGCGTCGGTGCCCACGAGCTGGACAACTGGCGAGCCGTCGCCGGCCGCGTGCTGGCCGAGGTCGAGCACTGCGAATGCAAGCGCGCCACGCCCTACGACCTGGAGCAGTTCCGCAAGGCTGTCGAGGCCGTGAAGGAACGCATCACTCAGGCCGTCGAGCGCGGCCAAGCCAAAGCGGCCAACGATTCCCGCTTTAGCGGCTAAAAAGTTTAGCTAAATTGCTGTAACTTAGGGCATTTTGCCCTATAATTCATTTTGAAGGCCGGGCATTTCGCCCAGGTCAACAACCGGAGAACTCCGATGAACGACACCCAAGCAAACCAACCCGTCACCGCGTCCCTGGTCGCCAGTAATCGCCGGCTTACCTTCCTACCTACTTACTTCGGACCGCGCCTGATGATGCGCGGCGAATCGCTGGTGTATGCCTGGCTGCGCCGGCTCAGTGAAGACTACAACGGCGGGTTCTGGAACTACTACGAACTGAGCAACGGCGGGTTCTATCTCGCGCCCGAGCTGACTGGCCGGCTGTGCCTGGAGGTCGACGGGAACGGGTACAGCGGCGAGCTGTCGGCCGATGCGGCCGGCATCGTCGCAACCCTGTTCACCTTGGGCCAGCTTGCCGCTGACAACCAGGGCACGGACGTGGCGGATGTGCTGATCGACCGCTACCACTTCCTGCGCGACTTCGCACGCGACCACGCCGAGGCCGCAGAAATCTTCCGAGCGATCGACTAAAGGGGGCCGGCTCCAGCCGAAAGGCTGGGGCCACCTGGAGCGCGATCATGGATCATGAAGACAGAACCGACCGGCGCAATGCGGCCATCGAGCCCGGCCGCCTTCTCGCGGATGGGGACGTGGGCGCAGCCGAGCGCTGCCATGCGTGCGGCGAGCTGCTGCACCCCTACCCCGAGCCCGAATACTGGATGCAATACCCCCTGCCGGGCTGCTGCGTGGTGGACGGCCTGCGTTTCTGCGACGACGACCGAAAACCGGAGTGCATCGACTCGCACCTGGTCAAGCATCCGACGCCGGCAGCGCCGGCCGCCGTGAAGACCAAGAAGCGCGCCAAGAAGGCCGGGGGCGTCGAGGAGCGACTACGCGAGCGCGACGAGGCGGCGGCGGACCTGGCGGCCGAGCTGCCCGAAGAGCGGGCCGGCCTGCTGGCGGTCGCGGCCGAGGCCGTGGCCGCTTGTCACGCGGCCGTGCTGGCCAGCGACGGCGCTGCCGCCGAAGCAGCCGCGAATCGTTACGACGCGAGCATTTGGAAGCTCAACGGCGGCACGTACCAAGGCTGCAAGGATGGCGCGAACCCCGAGGCGGCCGGCACGTTGATCGAGCTACATTGCAGCGCCGCGCCTGGCGTGGTGCCGATGTGGGGCCAGTCGGGGGAATTCCTGATGGAGTCGGCCGGCGTGCGCTGCCTGGTGGAAGTCGGTGATGGCTTTGGTTCGCTGCTGGATCGGCATTTCGCGTTCCATGTCGTTGACCTGGACGGGCCATTTATCTCAGAGACGGGCTACCGTTCGCATTTCGAGACGGCACAGGGCGGGATGACCGTTGACCAGGTGGCCGCCGCCGTGTTCGCCGGCTATCTCAAAGCGCATCGTCGCTACCTGACAGCCGAAGCGCAAAACAGGCATGCCGCCAAGCCGGTGCGCCCCTGGCTGGCTGGCATGGCGCAACCGCCCAGGCGGGCGCGGGCCATCGAGCCGGTGGGAGCCGATGACCTGGCCGAACCACTGCCGTCCGGGTTCGTGCTGGTGGATGCCGTCCTGACCAAGCACCAGGCATTCATCGTCAAGAAGTGGGCCGAAGCTGCGCGCCTGAAAGTCAAGGCGGCCAGGGGGGCCGCCAAGGCCGTGCCGGCCCGGATCGACGCCAAGGAAGAAGACGTAGCGCCCTCCCCTGCTGCCGAGAGCGACGACTACTACTACGAGGAACCCCCGGCGACAGAGGCGTTTTTCAAGGGCGTTCGGTGCCAGATCAAGAGCGTCCACCATCCTGTTTTCGCCAAGGACATAGGCAAAAAAGTGGTCGTGACCAGAGTTGCCGCAGACACCCGCCAGGTGTTCGCGCATGAGGATCGACCCGTAACGTACAAAATCAACCGGAATGGGCGGCGCGTGGTGGATTCAGACCCGCGCTGTATTGAGTCGATTTACAGCATGGATGCCTTGCGCATCCTATGACCAGGAGCAATGCAATGTCAGAGGCAAATATCAGGCTTGAATGCCTGCGGCCCGCAAACGACGGCTGGGAGCAGCCGACCGGCGAAGAGGTGCGCGAGGCGCTGAAAGCGGCGGGCTTCACGGGAGGCCAAGCCGCGAAAGCCCTCGGGCTGGGGGCAAAGGGCGATAGAACCGTACGCCGCTGGATCGGCGGGGATTCGGCCATCCCCTATGCCGCATGGGCCTTGCTGTGCGACTTCGGCAATTTGGGCCAAATCTGGAAGAAGGACTAGCTAGCCGCTTTAGCGGCTAAAGCCATGAATACCCCGGCTGCGCCGAATTTTTACGCCAAGGAAGAAGATTTTCACGGCAATTTAGCGAAAATATTTTCGTTAAATCAGTTGACAGCTAGGGCATTTTGCCCTATCATGTTACTTAGAAGGCCGGGCATACCGCTCAGGTCAATAACCGGAGAACCATCCGATGAACAAGGCACCGATCATGCCGTGGGTCGATCAACTTGCAGGCGCACCCGCTACCGACTTTCCCGCTCGACGCGATCAAATCGCTGTAGTGATGGACGAAGCAGCGGCGTTGACAGAGCAAGCAACGGGGTTGCTGAACAAGGCGGCCGAGCTGCGCGCCAAGGCGTACTACGCAGCGTTGAGCCTGGAGGGCGACGCCAAGGGGAAATGGGGTTATGAGGAAGTAGAGCAGGCGAAGCGCCGAGCTGATTGGTAGGAGGAACGCCCCGGAGTGATCCGGGGCATTCGGCCCTGGTGCTGTCACACCAAAGGCCCAACCATAGGCGCGGTTGCACCCTGCATTGGATAGGCAATGCGAAAAGGGGTCAAGCGATGACGAACATCATCAAGTTTCCAGGCAAGGCCGAGGCACCCGCCGAGGTCGCACCGGAGCCGGCAGCGCAGGAGAAGCCAGCGCCTGCCGCGCCGCGCCGGGGCCTGTTCGCGCCCGTGGTCAAGGCCGTCTGGGTTGTCGTCGTACTGGTGTGGCCGCTGCTGAAATGGATCGTCTCGATTGACGTGTTTTTTCAGTTCATCCGCATGGTCTACCACTGGAACACGCCGGGCGTTTTCGCCGGCTGGACGTTCCTCGCGCACTTCGCTGTGCTGGTGGCCTTGACGTATTTCGTATCCATCTACAAGCCCAAAGGAATTTGACATGACGAAGATGCTGCGCCCTTATCCGCTTGGCTACGTGTGCCCGAACACGGGCCGGGTGGCGGTGCTGGTCCGGGCCTACGCCGATAGCGACCTGAACGGCGATGCACCGGCCTACTGGTACAGCCAGAAGTCGGAGGAATGGGGCCTTGACCCGTGGAAGCTGGTGGAAGGTGTTGATCCACACGCGGCCGGTGGGTCGTATGACATTTGTTTTGCCAACGGTTCGGTTTCGACAGTCGGGCCGTTGATGACGATCTTCCTGGGTGCCGCTGACGCGGCCCGGTTGAACGCCAAGGAGGAAGACGAGCGACGTGAGGCGCTGGCCGTGATTGCGGGCGACCTTGGGCTTGATGCATCGGCCTTGCGCATCGAAAGCCTCATCGAGAGCCGCCCGGCAGTGTTCTACGACATGCCGGACGGCACTACGCGCAGCGCGTGCAGTCTCGATTCCGAGTGCTGGCGGGAAGCGCTTGCCAGGGGTGCGGCAGTACGCGCAATCCGCCAGGCAAAGGCGCATTAACAGGTGACCCGTTTTTTCGGGCCGTTTTTCGTGCCAAAGAAAATTTTAGCGGCTAAAACGCTTGACTCAAGGACAAAGTTTAGCTAAACTTTGTCTTATGGGTGCTGGCTGTCACCAGCTTTTTTTAACTAGGCGCGGAGTCAATGATATGGGTGCAATCCATGAAGAAACGGCTAACCGAAGCCCAGTTCCAGGCGTGCATAAAGGGCTTGGACGTGGGCCAGCAGACCATCGAAATAGCGCGGGGCGTGCTGGTTTTGGGCCAGCCGCAAGCGGTTTTCATCACGTCGCTGGGACTGACCAAAGGGGCAGTCTCGCAGGCCGTGAGCAGGGTGTGGACGGCGTTTTCGTCCAAGAACGTACCCCAGGGGTACGAGCGGGTTTCGGCAGTGCTGCCGGAGCATCAGGCGTTCATCGTCAAGAAGTGGGCCGAGGACGCGGCGACAAAGAAGAAGGAACCCAAGAA